>CABUMZ010000017.1 GCA_902492825.1 uncultured Collinsella sp. | reverse complement strand
CCATTCGGTACCGCAATCCACTTTTGTGCATAGTTCGCATCGCCACAAACCGCGTACTGTTGGACGTTCGTTCCAAGAGAAGTTGAACCCGCAGAAACATCAAGTACTTTGCCAGACTTTACATTCGTTATCGTGAGATAGCCGTCATCGTCATGCGAAACATGCCAACGCTGAGCGGCGGTCGTATTCGATTGATAGATCTGCACGTTTGCACCGCTAGAAGCAGAGCCGCCGACAACATCGAGAACCATTCGAGACAAATCCGGACCGGCAGTTATCGCATAGTCCCCGTCTTTGACAACTTCTCGGTTATCGGAAGCGAGCTTATCGAGCTCGGAACGTACAGCCATCGGATCCACAAAGTAGAAGGATTGGGCAGCCGTTCCATTTGCGCTATACAGTTGAAGTCCAGCACCAGATGCCATAGAGCCACCGGGGACGTCGGCGACTTTTTGTCCGTTCAAGCCCGACACAATCCGATAGCGCTCGCCGTCTTTCTCGATGATCCACTTTTGGGCCTTGGTTCCATTGGCGGCATAGGTCTGCAGCTTCGTGCCGTTGGCATCATTGCCGCCCGGCGCATCCAGAACCGCCCCAGTACCATGAATCGCAATGGTGCGATACGCGTCCGACGTAGTTGAGACATCGAACGTTTGAACACCTGAATATCCGAACTTGTCAAAGGACAGTGATCTGCCGTTTGCAATCAGCGCAAACGAATCATTCGAGGCCAACGTAGCATATGTTCCATCGGGAAGGTCAGCGAGATGTGCCGCCGCCCGATCATCGAGCTGCTGCTGCTCAGTTTTGGCAGGCGTTAGCACCCATCGCTGAGCTGCCGTACCATTTGCCTCATACAACTGCACAGCAGAGCCATTTGCGGCAACTCCACCCGCCACGTCAATGGCAAACGACTGGTTGAGCGCCGAAATAAAGGTGTAGCTGCCATCGGCCTCTTTAATTGCAATCCAACGCTGCGCAAGGGTGCCGTTATCGGACCAAAGCTGAACGGGATTTCTATTGCTCGCGCTGCCGCCGGGGACATCAAGCGTGCAACCCTTAACAGAAGTAATGAGAACAAAGCCATTCTGATCGTGAGACACTCGCCAGACCTGAGCATTCGTCTTGTTTCCACTGTACAGCTGCAGCTTTCTACCAGCAGACGCCGTACCGCCAGGAACATCCAGTACAAAATTGCTGTTAACCGAAGAGCCAAAAGTGTACAACCCATCCGCAAGGTCATCGACGTACTCGGAAGCAAGATCATAGACAGACTTGGGCTTTTCCGGTTTCACAGCATCAGTCGAACCCGACGCATTCGAATCGGACGTGCTGTCCACGGACATAGCTTCGTTGGTAACGAGCTCGGACTCGTTCAACTGGTCTGCAGCCATGGAGGCATTTGTATCTTGACCGGTAGCCACGTTGTCTTCAGCAAATGCGGGAACGAGACAAATTCCCAACAGAAGCACGATAAACACCGAAGCAAACATAGCTTTTCGATTACCCATGTCTGCCCCCTTTCATACGGTTGCTTACACTCTATGCCAAGAAGCGCGCCCCATCGACGATAGATTCGTGAGCAGCGGCTTAACCCCAAAAGGCCAATCAGGTTAAAAGCATGTTGCTATGGCACAATCGCGAAATCTCTGCTGCAAGGTCACCATGGATCGGCGCCCAACCAAGCTCGCGGCGGAGCTTGCCAGCGTCTATGGCGTACCGTCGATCATGGCCGGGACGGTCCTTAACCCAGTCAATAAAGTCTTCGTCTTTGCCCATTGCTTTAAGAATGAGCTTGAGAACTTCGAGATTGCTGCGCTCGCAATTGGCTCCGACAAGATAGGTCTCCCCGATCTTCCCTTTGGTCAAAATGAGCCAAACAGCACGAGCGTGGTCATCAACATGAATCCAATCGCGTACGTTCAGACCGTCCCCGTACAATTTAGGACGCTCCCCGCACCGGACGCATGCAATCGAATGCGGAATGAACTTCTCGGGGTGCTGATATGGACCATAGTTATTACAGCAATTAGAAATTGTTGCCTGCAGACCATAGGTGCGAATCCAAGCTCTCACAAGCATGTCAGATGCCGCCTTGGAGCTTGAATAGGGGCTACTCGGTCGATAAGGAGACTCCTCGGTAAATTTGCGCGGGTCACCAAGCGCCAAATCCCCAAACACCTCATCGGTCGAAATATGATGAAACCTGACATGGTGTCTACGTGCAGCCTCCAGGAGCTGATATGTGCCCTCGACATTCGTTTTTATAAACGGGCCAGGATCGACAATCGAATTGTCATTATGAGACTCCGCGGCATAGTGAATAATTGCTTCGTGCCCGGGAACCACTCGATCAAGCAGATCCGAATCGCAAATGTCACCAACAACGAGCTCAACCCTGTCCTCCGGAAGCCCAGCAATGCTGTTAGGATCAGCAGCATAGGTCAGCTTATCCAAGACGGTGACGCGTACATTCGGAACGTTGCTCACGACATAGCGGACAAACGCCGAACCGCAAAAACCACAACCACCCGTAACCAAGATATTGCCGTATTTTCGCTCCATGCGCATCCCCCCATTTAGCTCTGGCTTGTACCATTTTCCCATAATCTGCTCGAAGAGAGTGAAGCAACCCTTACCGTTGCCTCCACCCAAACGCAACTAAAACCGTTGCTAAGGCAATTAGGTATAATTCTTCCAAATCGCCTAGAGAAAGTGTTTGAATGCTGACCGTAATCGTGCCTACTTACAATGCCGAGCCGTATCTTTCTCAGGCTATAGGCAGCCTATTAAACGAAAAGAATATCGAACTGGAAATCCTCGCAATCAACGACGGATCCACCGACAACTCGCTCGCCATTATGCAAGATTTCGCTGCGCGCGACTCGCGCGTTCGAGTGATCGATAAGGCAAACCAGGGTTACGGCGCAACCTGCAATCTGGGCATTCGCGAGGCAAAGGGCGACTGGATTGCCATCCTCGAGCCCGATGACTGGATCGAGCCCGGAATGTACTCCGACATGCTTGCCTTTGCCAAGCGCGAATTTGGCGATCCGAACAAGCTCGATATTATCGAGACCCCGTATTGGATCATTCGCAACCCCGATACCCCCCAAGAGGTCAAGCTACATTGCGCATATCGCGGTCGCATTGAACCGCCTCGGCAACCGTTCACCATTCACGACGCTCCACACCTGCTGGCCCACCATCCGTCCATTTGGTCGGCAATCTATCGTCGCGACTTCCTGATTCAAAACAATATCTGGTTTAAGGAAATCCCCGGTGCGGGCTGGGCCGATAATCCGTTCCTCGTCGAAACGCTCTGCCAGGCAAAGGCCATCGCTTACTGGCCCAAGCCGTATTACTGCTACCGCGAGGAAACACCCGAAAAGGCAGCCGCCCTGGCAAAGCGTGACCCCTTGATGCCGTTTAATCGCTGGAACGACATGGTCGATATTCTTGAGCGGCTCAACGTCACCGACTCCGCCGTCTGGACACCGCAAATCACACGCGGCTTCACCTATATGGGCATCATGATTGAGCACACCGGAATTGATGGCCACCCCGAAATCGAGCGGGCGATCCACAGGATGTTCGAACGCATGCCGCAAGAGCTGGTATTTGCCAATCCTCGCATTACCCCTGCGGCCAAAAAGCTCTATGCCGAGTATATGGGCATCGCCAACCCTAAAATCAGCTACTGCGCATACGCCAAGGACCTCGTGGGCGAGGGCCTGTATAACGTATGGAACAAGGGGCCCAAGCAAACTCTAAAAATGATCACATCGCACTTTGGTTCATACAACGCACGCGCTGGAAAATAGTCTGATGGGCA
Organism: uncultured Collinsella sp.; assembly: GCA_902492825.1. GTDB lineage: Bacteria > Actinomycetota > Coriobacteriia > Coriobacteriales > Coriobacteriaceae > Collinsella. The sequence continues at coordinate 16,509 of CABUMZ010000017.1, read as the reverse complement.
GCAAAACAAGCAGAAACACCTCCATCGAAGCGCTGCGCTTGGTAGCGGTCGCTGGCATCGCGGTATTCCACACGTTTCAGTGGACCTTCCAGGCCGTCTGCATCAGCGTGCCGGAATATGCACCGCTCGCCGCCTTCCCCTATTCGGGACTGCTGGGGTTCATTAACTTGCTTGGCTGCTGGGCCAACGAGGTCTTCTTTATGATCTCGGGCTATTTTCTCATCGCTTCAGCCGCGCGTGCTTGGGACGGTGGAGCAACGTGGAAGTCGCAAATGCAACGGACGGCGCAGCGCCTTGGCAAGGTCATTATGCCCACTGCGTTTTATTGCCTCGTGGCGCTCGCGTGGTCCACGGTCGTCTCACCCATTCCCGATGTTACCCTCAATACGCACTACTGGTACACGTTAGGCCTTGAGTTTATCTGGGTCTATGCCGCCACGGTCTTCATGGCGCCATGGTTTGGACTGGCTAAGAGTCGACTCCCCCAGAAAACCTACAAGACGACGGTCATCGCCGTTGGCATCCTCGCATTTGTTGTTAACGGGTATTTAGCCGCTATGAGTGTGACAAGCGCCGGCGAGTTTTCTTGGCTCCAAAAGCTCATGAGCGCTACCACGTACGTAGTCGCGTTTTTGATCGGCGGACTGCTCCGCGACGTTACCGATGTCATGGATTCGGACAGGGTGGGCGCCTTGGGCATGCGCTCGCTCGTAACGGTTTTGGTGCTCACCATCATCCTAGAAGGAGCACTCTCCTTCACCGACAACCTCACAGCGATGACAATCTTCTCCTACAAATCGACCTCGCCGATCTCATTTGCCCTCGCTGCCGCCTCCCTGCTCTTTGCGGCCACCCGACGCAGTGCCTCAGGCAATTCGCGGACTGCAGGTGCCATCGTCACCTTATCGACCGCCACACTCGGTTTCTATGTGATGCAGTCGCTCACCAATAGCCTGTGGCGTCCCGTCTTCAATACGTTGCTCGCAAACATACTGGTCAGCCAAAACAGCCCGGCAGTTATTTGTATCGTCACGGGTACCGTCATTAGCATCGTCTTTGCCCTGACGCTTCTCACCATCGACGCAGCTAGAAGCCCTATCGCTCGCAAGCCCAAGCGGCAATAGACACGCTGCCGTCAGACCCTAAAGCCGCTACAGCCATGGCAGGTTCCTGCGTTTTATTCAAAGCTTGCCGCTAAGGTGCGCCGAGCCTTTACAATAGGACAGTCCCAAGGACGTATTCGATAGCTTCCGTGCAGCGCTCGCCCGCCGCACGTGAAAGGATATATTGCCCCATGCCTTCAACCCTTCCCGCCCCCATCGATAAGCTCGCCATCGTCGTCGTTACGTACAAACGCCAGGAACTCCTGGCCAATTTGTTCGACTCCATGACCGAGCTCACGGCCGCGCCCTGGCGCATCGTGATTGTCGATAACGAGAATTCACGCGAGACCGAGGCCATGTGCGCCGCATTTAACGAGCGCCTGGCCAACCTGTGGGGCATCGACACCGAGCAGTCCGACGCGCAGGGCGGCACCGACCGCGTGATCTACGCCCCGCAGCTCGAAAACGGCGGTGGTGCGGGCGGCTTCTCCGCTGGCACTAAATGCGCCTACGACCTGGGCGCCCAGTGGTTCTGGGTGATGGACGACGACGTGCTCGTCATCCCCGAAGGCATCGAGCGTCTTGCCAAGTGGACCGACCGCTACGATGTCATCCAGGGTTCGCGCCTGGACTTTGACGGCGGCGCCTTCTTTTGGCAGTACCAACTCATCCTTTCGCTCGGCATTCCCAACCCTGTCGCCAAGTGGGACTTGGGACCCGAGGGCTACCGCGCCATGAACCAGCTATGCTTTGAGGGCGGCATGTTCTCGCGCCGCGTGGTCGACAAGATCGGCCTGCCGGATGCGCGATTCTTCATCTACGGCGACGATGCCTGCTATGGTTACGTGGCCAGCCAGCACTTCCCCGCCGCCGTTGTGGCCGACCTGGTGCTCAAGCGCGCCCGCGCCGTCTCTAACTGGGATATCGCCGGCAAGCGCCAGCTCAACTCTACGAGCGACACCAACCGCTACTACATCATGCGCAACCGCGGTTATCTGGCCCGCTACATGCAGATTTACGGCGACTATCACCCCGTGCTGTTCCGTCTGGGCAACGCCGCGACCTTCTGCAAGGAGTTCATTCGCCTGGCCGCGGTCGACAAGTGCTTTAAGACCGGCATTCCGGCGCTGCGCCGTGGCATGAAGGACGCCCGCAAGATCGTTAAGGATCCCAACTGGAAGCCCATGCCGCCCATGAAGGCCACCAAGTAACGGAAGCCGGAAACACCTCAGCGCTTAAAGCCGCTGGCACACCGTAGCCACATGCTGCCCATCAAAACCGAACCCCCAGCGCATGCGACCCACGCCGGGGAGCGGTACACGGATTTCGTCGATGCCGCCGCGCTCTATGTCGAGTAGCGACTGCACGGCCAGCAATTCCAACCCCAGCGCATCCACATCGGGGTCATACATCATATTGATCGTTATAAGCGGGCGCTCGTCCAGCATGCCGATAGTGTCAGCTACGTCGAACACAGCGCCCGTAGGAAAAACCTGGATGTCCCAGCGACCCGCGCCACACTTTCGCCTCGAAGCAGGATTGGCATAGCCCGGCAATCCAAAGCAGAGTCCTTGCAAGAGTAGATGATATGGCAGCGGTGTATCTGGGTTGGTCGCACCGATTCCCGCATCTCCCAGGATGCGGCTTAGCGCCCGCCTCACGGTATCCTCGTTCCCATGGCACAGCCCGTCGCGAAACGCATCGACGTCTCGAATGTCTTCGGCAGCGCACTCAAACCACTCAACAATCACTAGACGCAAGGCCTGGCGAAGCTCGTTATTGGGCAATCGCAAAGCACGGAGCCGATCGCCATGCTCTGGCTCCTCAGTCATATCCGTCGTGAGAAAACCGGACAGATACAGCGCTGTCCACATGCCATCGTCAGGCGAGACATCTGGCTCTGCAGTGCCCAAACAAAGCGGGACCTCAGCACACCCATGGGCCTCGAGCAAATCAAACAAGACCGAAAGGCGGTCGAGATTCCACCCGGCAACTACCCTACTCAGGCAATCCGCATACCCATACAGATCGGCGCGCACAGGCGCCGTGCAACCTCGGTCCAGAAAACCGATCACACGCGCTGGACTCGAGCAATAGGCCCTACCAAACCGATATCCCTCGAGCCATTCACGCGCATCATCCAGGTATTCCTCGCGCCCAGCATGATTCAACAGAGCCTGGACCTCGGCATCCGAAAAGCCGAACCAACGGTCACACCACGTCGAAAGCGGCGTCGTCAGATAATACGAGCAGCCGTGCAAAGAAAGCGCCGCTTCGGCAGGGCCGGGACACTCCCCCATCAGACATGCAAAGCGTAGCGAATGGCCCGCGGCAGCAATGGCGTCAAACAGCACACGGTCAAGTAGCCCTGCCGGATCGGCGCCGGAAGCGCCCCTTGCGCTCGCACGGCCCAACCACGCCGCGTCGTACCCATCAACGAGCAATACAACTTGCTCATCGCAGGCAATCTCCAGCAACTCAATGAGCACGCCAAGCACCGAGGCGACCTCGTCCTCGCTCGCCGCGCCACGCGCAACACGTTCGATGTGACGCACCTTGTCTCGAGCTAAATCTGGAGCCTCCAAAAGCGCCAGCAGGCGGGCGCACTCGCCCGAAAGAGCATCGCGCACGACGTCGGCAACAGCGGGGCCACGCCTCGCAGCGCCAGAAAAGTCCAGCGATATCACCGGATAGCAAGCGTACTCATCCCGATAGCGCCCGCCGTCTGCATCCCAAATCTGAGCATCGGCAAACAAACGCTGACCAGAGCGACCGACCGCTGGACGCTCCAGAAAAGCCCTGAGCATCGACAAGTTCATGCTCTTGCCAAAACCCTCGGGTCGACAGCACACCACAACGGACGCGTCGCAGTCCAACACATCGGCAATAAACATGGTCTTGTCAACCAGCATGCAGCAACCAAGGGCCTCCGCATAGTCGTGCATGCCAATGGGCAAAACCACATCGTCGGCACAGCCGATCAAGCGCACGCCAAAGCCAGCAGTACAATCAACATTTGCCTGTTCAGACACCAAAACGTTCCCCCTAAATCGCAACACGATGCCAATTGTAATGACCGCCTCGCGCGTACCGATGTCGCCGCGCAAACATATCGGGCAACGGTAGCAACTAGAGGTGTGAGGGGGCATAACTAATCGTTGCACAACAAAACAGGGCCCGATGCATTCGCACCGGACCCTGTCCCAACTCTTTAGTTATCTAGCAACCGAGAGTCTACTCCTCCGAGCTGTCCTCCCCAGAAGCTTTCTTCTGCTGATCGAGCTTATGCTTACCACTTACGATAGACGTAGCGCCCAGTGTGGCCAAGCTTGCACTGGCAAGGCTCGCCATAACGATAAGGTCGCCCGTCTTGGGCATGTTACCGCCAGATGACTTGGTCGTTGTAGTCGTCGTGGTGGTCACCTTTTTGGAGTCATTTTGCTCCTGGTTCCGGTTGTCAGTGTTGCCTTTACCGTTGTCCTCGCCCTGCTGCTTTCCGTCCTTGGTCTTGCCCTTGCTCTCGTCCTTCTCCTCAGATTCAGACTTCTTATCCTCGTCCTTCTTCTGAGTGGACTTGTCGTCCTTCTCCTCCGAGCTAGAACCTTTATCGGATACGGTCTTCTCGGAAGCCTCATCCTTGGAGTCGCCCTTTGCGGCCTCGGTCTTTTCCGTGGAAACCTGATCAGAGTTGTCCTTGTTCTGAGTCGAACCATTATTGACGCCAGCCATCAGCGAAGAGCCCAGCGTAGAACCAAGCTGCTCGGAGAAAGAAGGCTTCTTGTCCGGCGAAGCAACGGGAGCGTCCGGCGCCTTATTCGAGTCGTCCTTGGAAGCATCGGAATCAGGGGTTGCGTCAGAGCCGGAGCCGTTGTTAGAGCCGGTGTCAACGGACGAATCGCTCGAGCCGGTAGATGAGTTAGAGGTGTCAGCGCCGGTCGAACCAGAAGCGTCGCTGTCCGTATTGCCGGCAGAGCTTGAAGACGAATCGCCCGCAGCAGAGCCGTTCGAATTGGAGCCGTTCGAGGTAGAGCCGTCGTTGGTAGTGCCACCAGCCGAGCCATTACCGTCAGCATCGGTCGAGGGCGTATCCATCCTGTCATCGTTGGGATCGTCACTCGAGTCGTCATTCGAATCAGGTGTCGGCGAGGGCGCCGGTGTGGGCTCGGGCTGCACGGGCGTCGCAGCGGCTGCCTCGTCCTCGGCGATATAAGCCAAGCAGTCCTTCAGCTCGTTGCGGTAGCGGTTCTTCCAGCCCTCATGATACTGGGGCTGACTCGAAAACTTGGTGGCAACATTGTTGACCACGCTATTGGAGAGCGCCGTCACAAACTCGCGGTCGGACATATCGTTGGAAAGATTCGCCCAGCGGAAAAAGTCCCTGCAGCCACCAGTGCCGCACATGTTGGTAATGCTCCACACCATGCCCTTGACGCAATCGGCGCGGCCGGAGATGTCAATGCCAAGAGCGCTCTTAAGCCACGCCTCGGTCACCGCATAGTACGAGTTGTACGCATACGCATCCTGCAGAGCCGAAAACTCAGCAGGATCGGTGTTATAAGCACCTTGGAAGGCCTCCTGCGCAATACGGCCCAGCTCGGTAAGTTGGCCGTTCTCGTACATGGCATTCCTCGCGTTGGAAATCTCGCCGCCGCGATCAATCGCATCCTTGAGCATGCTGTATTTTTCGGGGTTGTAGTTGTAGGCCTGCTTCATAAACGGAATGAGCGACCAACGACGGTCGAACTGGTAATAACCCAGCGCGTTATAGCCGTCACCGTACGAAAAGCCCTGGTTGTAGTTGCCATGGCTCTCGTACTTGGTAAAGTACTTCATCTCGGGAGTCACGTTGACAAACGAAACGCCCTGGACCGACCTCAGCACGCCCGAGAAGGACTGCTGGGTGTAAAGGCCCTTATCGATATCGGTGGCATCCGAGGCAACGCCCGGCGTGGGCTCCTCGGCAGCGGCGGGCGCGGGCGCGGTAACGGCGCCAAACGAAAGCGCCAGCGTCAGGCCCGCGACAATAGCAGAATGCTTGGGCTGCATAAGATCCTCCCTGCATTGGTATAGTTAAAGTGCAGTTTGCAAAGATAGAATCAGTATTGCAGCTCGTCCGTTGTTGCACAACAACCCCTCGGTAAACGGCAACAACCTTCCGCGAAATCTTAAGGAATTAAACAAACTGGTCGTCGGGCGCCATCAGAAGCTCGCCGTATCGCTCCATCAGCCCGTCCCTCAACTGACAGAAAGCGGGGATATAGACGTTCAAGATGCGCTGAATCAAATCTTGAGCGAGCTTGTTGTCGTAGATATGGACGTTCGTATTGCGGTCTCTGAGCATATCCAGCCAGGCTGCCTCATCAATAAAGTCGTAGAATCGGTAGGACTCCTTCAAGATGGCACGAGGAGACCCCGACGCGGCAAGCGTGGCGCCCTCATACTCGAGCAGACGCTTAAGGAGCTTCCAGCTCAGTTCAAATTGAAGATTGAACTTATTAATCAATCCACTCTGAACAAAATCATTGTTGAGATCCTGATTGGGCGCATCCTCAAGATTCGCCAAGGCGCTAACAAAGTTCTCATATTTTTTCATACAGAATCACACCATCCTTGGCAATCTCATCGAGCAATTGCTGCGATAGGGACTCGTCGAGATTGACGACATCTACATCTAAAAGAGTATCAAGATGTTCCTCGATCAAATATGAGAAACGGCCGAAATCCCGGCAACCTGCTACGGCGATGTCAATATCGCTCTTGGGCAAGTTGTCGCCTCGAGCACGAGAACCAAACAACACGACCTTCTCGGCGTCACATTCCCGAGCAAAAACTTCGATTTGCTTGTACACCTTGTCGAGAGATGCCATTTGCACCCCTACAGCTTAATGTCAAAGTTGATTTCGGGGACGGCGGCCAGGTCGGCCAACGTCACGCCGTCGACGTACTTTTCGATCACGTCGTCCAGGCCGCGCCAGAACTTGACGGTCGAGCACAAATCGCTGCGGGTGCAGCTGTTGTCGATGCCGTCGCACGCCACGGGCGCCGTGCTGCCCTCGACGGCGCGCAGGATGTCGCCGGCACGCACCTCGGCTGGATCCTTGGCCATCATGTAGCCGCCGCCCTTGCCGCGCACGCTCTTAAGCAGGCCCGCCTTCATAAGCGGACGAACCAGCTGCTCCAAATACTTTTGTGAGATATGCTCACGGTCGGCAACCTCGCGCAAGGCAATCTTGCCCTCGGCGTCGCCCAGCGCCGCGATATAGATCATCAGCCGGAGGGCATAGCGGCCCTTGGAAGAAATGAGCATACCTACCCTCCCATCGCATCTGGGACAACATAATCAGGTCTGTTTGTCCCAAATCTTAAGTAAGTGGGACAAACAAACCTTGTTATTTTGTCCCACATCTAAAAAGTCGAGTGGATTAGTCGGGTTTTCCCTTGACTAACGCCGAACCCATAGTAACTTTATTCCGAGAAGATTCCTAGGGTTTAGCACACCTATGAGTACACCATACACAGAGAGGTACAGCATGAGCGCAAATCCGCTGCTTTCCATCGAAGGTCTGATCGCCTCCGTGGACGAGAAGACCATCCTCCACAACGTCAGCCTTAACGTCGCCGCCGGCGAGACCCATGTGCTGATGGGACCCAACGGCGCCGGCAAGTCCACCCTCGGCCACCTGGTCATGGGCGACCCCGTCTACACGGTCAACGACGGCCGTATCGTCTTTGACGGCCAGGACATCACCGAGCTCACCACCGACAAGCGTTCGCGCGCCGGCCTGTTCCTGAGCTTCCAGGCCCCGGTCGAGATCCCAGGCGTGCCGCTGTCGAGCTTTTTGCGTGCCAGCATCGCCGGCCGTCCCGGCCTGGAGATGAAGGGCAAGGAATTCCGCCGTCGCGTCAAGGAGCTCGCGGCCGAGCTCAACATGGATACCGCCTACCTCAACCGTGAGCTGGGCGTGGGCTTCTCGGGCGGCGAGAAGAAGAAAGTCGAGATGCTCCAGCTTTTGCTGTTGCAGCCCAAGCTCGCCATCTTGGACGAGACTGACTCCGGCCTGGACGTCGACGCCCTTTCCACCGTCAGCCATGGCATGGACGCCTACCGCAAGAGCTGCGACGGCTCCATGCTCATCATCACGCACAACACGCGCATCCTGGAGCACCTGGATGTCGACCGCGTCCACGTTATGGTCAAGGGCCACATCGTACGCGAGGACGACGCCTCGCTGATCCCCTGGATCGACAAGAACGGTTTTGAGACCTTCGAGCGCGAGGCCGCCGAGCAGCGCGCCCAGGCCGAGGCCGCCGCTACCGAGCAGCAGGCGTAAAGGGGCGACGCAATGACCAAGAACCGCACCGAGGTCGCGGACATCGACCGCAGCCTCTACGACTTCACCTATGGCGAGGAGGGATTCGAGCGCCTCGACGCCGGCATCACGCCCGACATCGTTCGCGAGATCAGCGCCAAGAAGGAAGAGCCGCAGTGGATGCTCGACCTGCGCTTAAAGTCCCTCGAGATCTTCAATCGTTTTCCCGACCCGACGTGGGGCCCCTCCATCGAGGGCCTGGACATGGACAACATCGTCACCTACGTCAAGCCCAACACCGACCAAAAGCACGACTGGGAGTCGGTGCCCGACGACATCAAGAACACCTTTGAGCGCCTGGGCATCCCCGAGGCCGAGCGCAGCTACCTGGCAGGCGTCGGCGCGCAGTACGACTCCGAGCTCGTCTACCACAACATGCAGGACACGGCGTCCAAGATGGGCATCGTCTATTCCGGCATCGAGGAGGCCCTGCACGACCCGCAGTGGGAGCCGCTCATCCACGAGAAGTTTATGACGCTCATCCCGCCCACCGACCACAAGTTTGCGGCCCTGCACGGCGCCGTATGGTCGGGCGGCTCGTTTGTCTACGTGCCCAAGGGCACCAAGTTGGACTTCCCGCTGCAGAGCTACTTCCGCCTTAACGCCAAGGGCGCCGGCCAGTTTGAGCACACGCTTATCATCGTCGAGGACGACGCTGACCTGCACTTTATCGAGGGCTGCTCCGCGCCCAAGTACAACGTGGCCAACCTCCACGCCGGCGCCGTCGAGCTCTTTGTGGGCAAGCGCGCGCACCTGCGCTACTCGACCATCGAGAACTGGTCGAAGAACATGTACAACCTCAACACCAAGCGTGCGCGCGTGGACGAGGACGGCGACATCGAATGGATCAGCGGCTCCTTCGGCAGCCACGTGGGCTACCTCTACCCCATGAGCGTGCTCAGCGGACGCCGCGCCCGCTCGAGCTTTACCGGCATTACCTTTGCCGGCGCCGGCCAGAACCTGGATACCGGCTGCAAGGTCGTGCTCAACGCGCCCGATACTTCGGCAACCGTCGAGACCAAGGGCATCTCCAAGAGTGGCGGCATTCAGACCTTCCGCAGCTCTATTGTGGCGACACCCAAGGCCGAGGGCTCCAAGGCAACCGTGAGCTGCCAGTCGCTGATGCTCGACGACCAAAGCCGCTCCGACACTATTCCGGCCATGGACATCCGCGCCAAGAACGTCGACATCGGCCACGAGGCCACCATCGGCCGCATCGGCGACGATAAGGTGTTCTACCTGATGAGCCGCGGTATCTCGGAGGAAGAAGCCCGTACCATGATCGTCAACGGCTTTGCCAACCCGGTTTCCAAGGAGCTGCCGCTGGAGTACGCCGTCGAGATGAACAACCTGATCAAGCTTGAGATGGAAGGAGCGATCGGATAATGAACCAGACCACGAACACCGCTGCTACCACCCTTGAGCAGGTCAATGCGATGCCGGCTGCCACATGGGGCTGGCTGAAGATGAACCAGACCAAGCTCGAGCTTTCGGACGAACTTGCCGCCGCTCCCGCCGAGGCCGTCGAGGTCGAGGGCCTGGACGAGCAGTTCCGTGGTGTGCCCGACACCTTCGACGCCGCCATGGACGCCATGGCCGAGCGCTTCCCCGAGCGCCGCGCCTCCGCGCCCGGCGATGCCGCCGACCGCGCCCGCATCACGCCCGAGACCGAGCTCGACGTGCCCGCCACCTCCGTCTACCAGGCCGGTGCCATTAAGCTGGAGGAGGAGCTCTCCCCCGCTGAGGCCTTCGAGACTGGCATGGGCGAGGCTGCCTACACCTACCTGGCCGACCACGCCACCAAGCGCGTCGTCATCGATGTGCCCGCATACAAGCACGCCACGGTTACCGTGCGTGTGAGCGGTGTCGATGCCGCCGCGGCCATCGCCGCCATCGACGTCGTCGTCCGTCCCCAGTCGACGCTCGACCTGCAGATCGCCTTGGACTCCCCCGTTGCCGGCGAGGGCGTCGTGGGATCCGTGCTGCGCGTGTGCGCCCACGAGTACGCCACCGTCAACGTGGCCTGCACGCAGACGCTCGACGATAGCTGGATCGCACTCGACGACACCGGCCTGTTCCTGGACGAGGGCGCGCGCGTCAACGTGCAACACACCGTCCTGGGTGCCGGCGCCAGCGCCACCGGCCTTGCCGGCGATCTGTTGGGCGATACCGCCAAGGTCACCATCGATACTGACTACCTTGGCGCCCGCGAGCAGGTGCGCGACTTTAACTACGAGCTGCGCCACCGCGGTCGCAAGACCGAGTGCGAGATCGACGCCAACGGCGTACTGACCGGCACGTCCAAGAAGGTCTACCGCGGCACCATCGACCTCGTGCACGGCTGCAAGGGTGCCGTCGGCACCGAGCGCGAAACCGTGCTGTTGGCCAACAAGGGCGTCGACAACAAGACCGTCCCCGTCATTCTCTGCGACGAGGACGACGTTGCCGGCAACCACGGCGCCATCATCGGTCACGTCCGCGACGAGCAACTGTTCTACCTCGCCTGCCGAGGCCTTGACCAAAACGCCGCCGAGGACCTGTTCATCCGCGCCAAGCTGGAGGACGCCGCGCTTTCCGCCACCGACGAGCGCACCCGCGCCGCCGTCGTCCGCCTGGGCAACAACCTGATCGACAACTTTGAAGAGGAGCTCGCATGATCGACACCGAGCACGTTAAATGCGACACCTGTACTGCCCCCGAGCCCATGGAGCTCGACGCCAGCGACGAGGCCTCGCGCGGCTGGCCTACCGTCGACATCGAGACTAATCCCTACAAGGCGCAGTTCCCGCTGTTCCAGCAGCACCCCGAGATCGCCTTCCTCGATAGTGCCGCCACCGCGCAGCGTCCTGCCTGTGTGCTCGACGCCGAGCGCGACTTCTACCAGCGCATGAACGCCAACCCTCTGCGCGGCCTGTACTCGCTGTCCGTCGAGGCCACTGAGGCTATCGCGAAGGTGCGCCAGCAGATCGCCGACCTCATCGGCGCTGCCCAGGCCAACGAGGTCGTCTTCACCCGCAACACGAGCGAGTCGCTCAACCTGGTCGCCAAGAGCTTTGCACCCACAGTCCTCGAGCCGGGCGACGAGGTCGTCATCACCATCATGGAGCACCACTCCAACCTGATTCCGTGGCAGCAGGTCTGCCGCGAGACCGGCGCCAAGCTCGTCTACCTCTACCCCACCAAGACCGGTCAGCTCACCACCGAGGAGGTTCTTGCCAAGGTTGGTCCCAAGACCAAGATTCTGGCCGTGGGTCAGGTCTCCAACGTGTTGGGAGTCGAGAACCCAGTCAAGAACCTCGGCAAGCTCGTGCACAAGTATGGCGGCTACCTGGTCGTCGACGGTGCGCAGTCGCTGCCGCACATGCCGGTCGATGTGGCCGACCTGGGCGCCGACTTCTTTGCCTTTAGCGCACACAAGGCTATGGGCCCCATGGGCATCGGCGTGCTGTGGGGCAAGATGGACCTGCTCAACGCCATGCCGCCCATGCTCACCGGCGGCGAGATGATCGACTCTGTTACCGAGCAGGACGCCGTCTGGGCGCCCGTTCCCGAGAAATTCGAGGCCGGCACACAGGACGCCGCCGGCATCTTCGCCACGGGTGCGGCACTCGACTACCTGGTCAACACGGTGGGTTACGAGAACATCCAGGCACGCGAGCAGGCACTCGTCCACTACCTGATGGGCGAGCTCATGCAGCTCGACTTTGTCCAGATCATCGGCTCCATCTATTGGGACAACCACCACGGCGTTGTGAGCTTTAACGTCCGCGGCATCCACCCGCACGACGTCGCGAGCATCATGGACATGGACGGCGTCTGCATCCGCGCCGGTCACCACTGTGCACAGCCGCTGCTCACCTGGCTGGCGTCGAGAACCTTGCCTGCTGCCGCGCCAGCGTGGCCTTCTACAACGACAAGGCCGACATTGACAAGTTCATCGCCGGCCTGCATCACGTTTGGAGCACGTTCAATGGGTAATCTGTACACCTCCACCACATTTATGGAGCACAACTCGCACCCCGACTACAAGTACGAGATGGATGCTCCCACGCACGAGCACGACGGCATCAACCCCAGCTGCGGAGACGAGCTCACTCTGCAGCTGCGTGTCGAGAACAACGTGATCGAGGAGGCCTCCTTTACCGGCCACGGCTGCGCCATCAGCCAGGCCAGTGCCGACATCATGGCCGATCTCATCACCGGCGAGACCGTCGAGGAAGCTCGCCGCCTGGCAGAGCTCTTCCTCGCCATGATCCGCGGCGAGAAGCTCTCCGAGGAGGACCTGGAAGACCTTGACGAAGCCGCCCAGCTCCAGGACATCTCGCACATGCCCGCCCGCGTCAAATGCGCCGAGCTCGCCTGGCGCACCCTCGACGGCATGCTCGAGGGGCAAACAAACCAGTAGTTTATGCCCCGAATCCAAGGTTTTTGATTGCCGAGCCGCCCGATACGGGCGGCTCTGTTTTTACCTAATGAGCGCGAACGCACAAAGTCCGCGCGTCCGGCGCCCCGTCTGGCATTTGCCACACAGCCAGACACGAACACGGGCGTTTTCCACAGCACCAAAGGCCTGCGGCAGGACCCCGGGCCCGCCAAGCAATGCGCCAAGCCCCGTTCTGCGAAGCTCCGACTCGCTTCGCGCCTACCGCAGGCGGGTCCCATAGGGAGCGGCGTGCATTTTTGCGAGTATTCAGCACGCCAAGCTGTGTGTATACGCATCGAAAGCGTTAATCAACGTCTTTAGGCGCATATATATTGTGTTTTAGAACAAGCATCGCGGTCTGACGGGACGCAGGCACGTGCTTCGGGGGCGCAACGGCGGGGATCAATAGCTTCGGAACCCGTATGTTGCAAGATTGCAGCGGTGCCGACAGCACTACGATGCTGAAAACTCCGTTTTTTGCACGGCGCAGACGGGGGTAGGCACGGGCAAACCCGGACTGAGTCGTTAATTTATGCAAGATGGCGATTGTTCTATGCATATTAAGAAGTGCAGTTACCGTACCAAGCTTTTGAACGCTGGTTGCGGCGTATGGACGACCCCAGCTGCGGTGAACAGGCGACCTTACATCACGTTTCCGCCAGCCCGCATCGCCGTTCGCGCGCGGGCGCGCACGATACGAGAGACGGTACTTTTGCCAATCCCGGTATACCGCTCAATCTGGCGCACCGTAAAACCGGCATCGTGCAATCCAAAAATAACGGTATCGCGCTGCGCAGGCGGTGCGTCTTTAACCCCATGGAGCGGAGCCCCGAGGCTTTTCGCCAACTTGTCGGCAAAGGCGTGGCGTTCCCACTCTGTCTCTTTCATATCGCGCAGCGCCGGTTCGCCGCCGTCGGGCGTCGAAAGCGAATGGGCAATAAAGCCCTCGGCAGAACCAAAAAGCTCAAGCACACAAGAAGGATCAGAAAATCCCCTCGCGACATCGGCCGCGTCACCGTCGTAAGCGCACAAATGCTCCGGAAAGCTGCTCCAGGGATAACGCTCAATGAGACTGATGCCCGCCTCCTGCGGATCGGCGTGAACGGAGCGAATAGCCTCCATCACCTGCCAGTCGGTATCGAGCGAGCGCCGGTCAAAACGGTTCTGGAACAGATGCCCTGTGCGCCCCGTGCGTTTATTGAACCGCCGCGCGTACGTCAAAAGCAGCCGGTGCATCGCCGCGCTCATCGCGTCCTCGTAATCTGCAAGCACCAGACGCACGTGATTGCCCATAAGGCACCAGGCGATAACCGTCACGCCCGCCTTGCGGCAGCACTCACGCATCAGCTCCAAGAACTCCCACCGGTCTTCATCGCCCTCAAAGATGAGCTGCTTGCCCGTACCGCGGGCACAGACATGGTAAAAGCCGGTAACCGTTCTCCAAACGCGCTGCATGGCGCTCCCTTCGCCGGGATCTGCTTGCCATCCAATACAGCACGATTGAAGCGTGCCATCAAAACATTCACGCAAAACAATTCGCTCGCGCGGCCAAAGGCAGTAAACAGGCGGCGAACGGCACCGTTGCAACAGGTCAACCCCTGCAACGCTTACAAAAGCTGACCAAAAGCTTGCCCAAGACGGACCCCCTCTACGGAAGTGCACGACCACAGAATATAGAGTTAAACCGTTTCAATTGAAAGTTCCGCGCATCTCGCTACGAAAACTGAGCCGTTCGCCGAATATTCCGTGCATTTCGCGGTATTATAGGGGCTGCATGTCATGTCCCTTTCGAAGGGTCGCCCGGCAATCGCCAGCCACGGCCCCCAGACGGGACGCCAACACGATAGAGAGGAGAGGCATGCAGTACTCACAGGAAGTGGAGAACATGTGCCCCGTTGCCAAGGGTGCATACCACGGCCCCGCACCCATCCCCGAGGAGGGCAAGTGGGTCCAGGCTAAGGAGATTTCCGACATCTCCGGTCTTACGCACGGTGTGGGTTGGTGCGCACCTCAGCAGGGCGCCTGCAAGCTCACGCTGAACGTCAAAGACGGCATCATCGAGGAGGCCCTCGTTGAGACCATCGGCTGCTCGGGCATGACCCATTCCGCCGCCATGGCTTCCGAGATCCTTCCCGGTAAGACCATCCTCGAGGCCCTCAACACCGACCTTGTCTGCGACGCCATCAACGTTGCTATGCGCGAGATCTTCCTGCAGATCGTTTACGGCCGCAGCCAGACCGCGTTCTCCGAGGGCGGCCTGCCCGTGGGCGCCTCCCTCGACGACCTCGGCAAGGGCCTTCGCTCTCAGGTCGGCACCATGTTCGGCACCAAGGCCAAGGGCGCTCGTTACCTCGAGCTCGCTCAGGGCTACGTCACCCGCATGGCTCTCAACGACAAGAACGAGATCATCGCATTCGAGTTCCTGAACCTCGGCAAGTTCACCGACGCCGTCAAGGCCGGCAAGACCCCCGAGGAGGCCATCGCTGGCGCTATGGGCCACTATGGTCAGTGGGAGAACGCTGCCAAGTACATCGACCCGCGCACCGACGAGGAGACTCACTCCGTCGCCAGCGTGTTCCCGGTTCACGAGTAGAAAGGGAGGGAAATAACTATGACTGTTACGTTCGAAGGTTACGAGCGCCGCGCTGACAAGATCAACAAGTGCCTCGCCGACAACGGCATCGCCTCCCTCGAGGAAGCTCTGCAGATCTGCACCGACAAGGGCTTCAACCCGCGTGAGATCGTCAACAACACCCAGTCCATCGCCTTCCAGAACGCCGAGTGGGCCTACACCCTCGGTTGCGCTCTCGCTGTCAAGCGTGGCGCCAAGTCTGCTTCTGAGGCTGCCGCCATCATCGGCGAGGGCATCCAGGCCTTCACCGTTCCCGGCTCCGTCGCCGAGGACCGCAAGGTCGGTCTGGGCCACGGCAACCTGGGCGCTATGCTGCTCTCCGACGACACCGAGTGCTTCGCCTTCCTGGCCGGTCACGAGTCCTTCGCTGCCGCTGAGGGTGCTATCGGCCTGGCTCTGAACGCCAACAAGGCTCGCAAGAAGCCGCTGCGCGTTATTCTCAACGGTCTGGGCAAGGACGCCGCTCAGATCATCGCCCGCATCAACGGCTTCACCTACGTGAAGACCCAGTTCGACTACTTCACGGGCGAGCTCAAGGTCGTCGAGACCATCCCCTACTCCGATGGTCCCCGTGCCGCCGTCAACTGCTACGGCGCCGACGACGTCCGCGAGGGCGTTGCCATCATGTGGCACGAGAACGTCGACATCTCGATCACCGGTAACTCCACCAACCCCACGCGCTTCCAGCACCCCGTCGCTGGCACCTACAAGAAGGAGCGCCTCGAGGCTGGCAAGAAGTACTTCTCCGTCGCTTCTGGTGGCGGCACTGGCCGTACCCTGCACCCGGACAACATGGGCGCCGGCCCTGCCTCTTACGGCATGACCGACACCATGGGCCGCATGCACTCCGACGCCCAGTTCGCCGGTTCTTCCTCCGTGCCTGCGCACGTCGACATGATGGGTCTCATCGGCATGGGCAACAACCCCATGGTTGGTGCCACCGTCGCCTGCGCTGTCGCCGTCGAGGAGGCCCTCAAGGCC
>CABUMZ010000016.1 GCA_902492825.1 uncultured Collinsella sp. | reverse complement strand
CGTTAAAGCCAAACCAGCCAAACCAAAGCAGCCCGGCGCCCAGCGCCACAAACGGCACGTTATGCGGACGGTAGCTCACCATGCCAAAGCCGCGACGACGGCCGAGCATTAAGCAAAGAATCAGACCCGTGAGACCGGACGAGATGTGCACCACGTCGCCACCGGCAAAGTCGAGCGCGCCGATAATGTCGCCGATAAAGGAGCCCTCGCCGCCCCAAACCATGTGGGCGAGCGGCGCATAGACCACGAGCAGCCAAATGCCCAGGAAGGCCGTCATGGCCCCAAACTTAACGCGGCCGGCCAGGCTGCCCGTGACGATAGCAGCCGTGATCATGGCAAACGCCATCTGGAAGGCGATGTTGATAATCTCCGGGTAGACGGCGCCGTCCGACGCGGTGCCCTCGGCCGCCTGCAGCACCTGGCCGAGCACCGGCAGGCACAGCAGCTGGTCAAGGCCTCCAATAAACGGGCTGGAACCGTCGCCGCCGTAGGCCAGCGACCAGCCGGCAACAATCCACAGCACACCAACCAGACCAATGGCGCCAAAGCACATGAGCATGGTGTTGATGACATTTTTGCGCCTAGACAGACCGCCATAGAAAAACGCCAGACCCGGTGTCATTAAAAACACGAGCATGGTGCAGATGAGCATAAACGTTGTCGATCCCGTATCGTACATTCGCTCCCCCTTGGTCGCATGAACGTTGTCGGCGCCCATAATGCGGCCGAGGGGCAACTGGTATAGACCAGATACGACGTTGTTAAACGCTGCGTTGTCGAATGGAAACGGTGCCGCAATCTTGGAAACGGCGCGGCAACGGACGCGAAACGAACGGGAAATACGCAGGCAAGGGAGCCGTGAGCGTACCCATCCCGGCTAGTGCCAAAACAGCTCGTGGGCGCGGTCGCGGAGATTAGTTGCTCGAATGACACCTTCGTAGCGATTGATGCGCAGACGCGGGAAGGCATTGAAAAAGCGCAGATCACGACGACTGAGTGACACGCTCGGTACCGGACGGCTCATGCGCTTACCGGCAAGGCGACGACTGAGCGACGGACGCGGCATGCTCGGCGCGGCATCGGCCACGCGGCGGGCAGCGAGCGCCAGGCCGCGAGCACCATCCGAAATAAACGTCGGCATCGAAGCCTTCTCGCGCAGGGCATCGAGCGTCGCATCGCCCAACTCCGCCAGCCATGCGTTAACGGCACGGCTGCGGATATGCGTCTGTGTCACCGAGTCGATCGCCGAATCGGGAATACGTTCGAGCATGGAGTCGGACGCATCGGCGAGCGACTCATTGATGCGGTCGGCAAGGTCGGCGCGCACACGCTCCAGCTGATCGGACAGACGCCGCCAGCTCGCCAACGAGCACGCTGCGTCGACCATCATCGCGACCGCGACGATAAAGGCGGACAGCCGCACAATCAGCACCGGCAGATGGGCAAGCAGACCCAACACCGCCGGCTCCACCACGCGACAAATGCACAACGCACCCAGGCCAAACGCGCATGCCCAGTACAGGCAGATACGTCCGTGCAGGTTAAACGGCAGGTGCGAATAGTCCCAAAAGCGAGCGCCTGTTGTTTTTTCCAACAGCACGCCTACGCTGTACTCAATCACGCTGCATACGAGCGCTGCAGCGACAAACTGGCTCGGGGCATCCGGAATCCCGCGCAACAGCAGCCAGCAGGCAATGCCGCCCGCGCCATAGATGGGGCAGCACGGTCCCAGCAAAAAGCCGCTGTTGGCAAAGCGTCCGTGGTTGAGCATGGCGCAGACCGTCGACTCCCATGCCCAGCCGCAAAACCCGTAGAAGGCAAACGAGAGTACCAGCGCCGAGAGCGGACAGGCGGCAAGTGTCGCACCGCCAAATGCCATGTCGATCGCGGTCCCCACCGTCTACCCTCTCCTCTTGTCGCTCGAATCTTTGCTCGAGCTGTCACTCGAGCCCTCGCTCAAATCGTTCGCGCCGTCCTTGCGCGGCAGGCGGCCGGCAACCGTCTCGCACAGCGCGCACCACTTATCCGCCATGCACACAATCCAGGCCTCGCGACACGTCGGCGGCACCGGTACCAGCGGAAACATATGGCGCGCGATGATATTCCGCTCGCGCGGCGTCAGCTCAAAATCTTCCTCGGCACGCGCCAGGGCAAAAAACGGATGCCGAAACCCGTGCAGTCGATGGCTCGGGTCGGGATCGTGCCAGTCGTAGAGAAAGTAATCGTGCAGCAGAGCCCCACGCAACAGCGAGGCGCGGTCTACCGAAATGCCAACACGCCCCAAGTGCTCGGCAAAGGATAGGCTTGCCCGTGCCACAGAGGTCACATGCGCGTACACCGTCACATCGCCGTGCTGGATAAACTCGCGCGTCAGGTCCAAACGCCCCGCTTGGGCCAGCTGGCGGGCAGCACGGTCGACTTCGCGCGCGATCTTCTCGGCACGAGCGGTTTTGGACATGCGGCCTCCTTCCAGTGGCTCACGGCGACAAACTACGGCCTGCGCACTATCAATAAAATCATCATGGAACACATCAGTATGGCATCGGACAAAAACGTTTTGCCCCACCAGTTGGCGAATTACCGCGCCGCCGTCACATATCAAACGCCAAAATGTGCGAGACTGTCTTGTGCAATTGTGCCGGCCGAGGGAGCGCCGGCGCTCGATTCGCATGGAGTAACCCACAACGATGCTGCTTACGCAAACGACAACGCCCGAGGACGTCAAGGCTCTCGACCGCGCCGAGCTTCCGCTGCTCTGCGGCGAGATCCGTCAGGCAATCCTCGAAAGCTCCGCCGCCGTCGGCGGGCACGTTGCCCCCAACTTGGGCGTCGTTGAGCTTACGGTTGCGCTTCATCGCGTGTTTAACTCCCCCATCGACAAGATTGTCTTTGACGTTTCGCACCAGACCTACGCCCACAAGGCGCTGACGGGGCGCGCGTACACTTATATCGATCCGGAGCGTTATGGTGAGGCTTCTGGCTTTGCCAATCCCGACGAGTCCGAGCACGACCTGTTCGCCATGGGCCATACCTCCACGTCGGTGAGCCTGGGCTGCGGCCTTGCCCACGCGCGCGACCTGGCGGGCGATGCGTACAACGTCATTACCATCATTGGCGACGGCTCGCTTTCGGGCGGCCTGGCGTTTGAGGGCTTTAACAATGCCGCCGAACTCGATAGCAACCTGATCATCATCGTTAACGATAACGACCAGTCCATTGCCGAGAACCATGGCGGCCTCTATCGCAATCTGGCCGAGTTGCGCGCCAGCAACGGCACCTGTGAGCGCAACGTTTTCCGCGCGATGGGGCTCGACTACCGCTATCTGGACGCCGGTAACGATGTCCAAGCGCTAGTCGATACGCTGCAGGAGTTGCGCGATATCGATCACCCCATCGTGCTGCACGTCTCGACCGCCAAGGGCAAGGGCTTTGAGCCGGCCCAGAGCGACCCCGAGCGCTGGCACCACGTGGGTCCGTTTGACATGGCGACTGGGCGCAAGCTCTGCCCGGGCCATCCGAGCGAGCCTGCGCCGCGCACCTATGCCGATATTACGGGCGAGGCCCTGAGCGCCGCCATCGAGCGCGATCCGCAGGTCGTGGGCATCACGGCCGCCACGCCCTACATCATGGGCTTTACACCCGAGCTTCGCGCTGCCGCCGGCAAACAGTTCGTCGATGTGGGCATTGCCGAGGAGCATGCCGTAACCTTTGCCACCGCGCTTGCGCGCTCGGGCGCTAAGCCGGTCTTTGGCGCGTACGGCACGTTTTTGCAACGCGCCTACGACGAACTGTGGCACGATCTGTGCCTCAACGACGCCCCCGCAACCATCCTGGTGTTTGGCGCGTCGATCTTTGGCACCACGTCCGAGACGCACCTTTCGTTCTTTGATATTTCCATGCTGGGCGGACTTCCCAACATGCGCTACCTTGCACCGGCCTGCATGGAGGAATATCTGTCCATGCTGAGCTGGTCGCTCGACCACCGCGAGCATCCCGCGGCGATCCGCGTACCGGGCATCGGCCTGGTAAGCCGCCCCGATCTGGCGCCCGCCGAGGGCACCGATTACGGCGTCGCGCGCTACGACGTCGTGCGTCAGGGTCGCGACGTTGCCGTACTCGCGCTTGGTGACTTCTTTGAACTGGGCGAGCGCGTGGCAAACCGCTTGGCTGCCGAGTACGGCATCGAGGCCACGCTCGTCAACCCGCGCTTTGCAACCGAGCTCGACCGCGAGTTCCTCGACAGCCTTGCCGCCGAGCATCGCGTTGTCGTCACCCTCGAGGACGGCATCTTGGACGGCGGTTGGGGCGAGCGCGTGGCGTGCTATCTGGCATGCACGCCGTTGCGCACGCGCACCTTCGGCATCGCCAAGGGCTTCCCCGACCGCTACGACCCCAACGAACTGCTCGCGCAGAACGGCATGACGGTCGAGAATATGGCCGCCGAAGCCGTGAGACTACTCAACAAGTAAGAAAACCTCCGCAAGGGAAGCACCCCTGCGGAGGTTTTTGTTTTCACGACGCGATTATCTCAATCTGTAACAGTTACTCGGCAAAAACGGCTGAAGATGTTACAGATCGAGACAAAACAGTAAGGCATGCCGCTGCATCGGCCAGAACCACCACAAAGGTACCTGTCCCTTTTTGGTAGGTACAATAACCCATAAGGTAAGTATGTTTCTGAGTTATTTCGTGTTGACCCATTTGAGCGGGATAGGGTATAACTCTACTCAACCGCTAGGGATTTTATTGAGAAAGGTGTTCTACCATGAGCAAGAACCTCTCCCAGCAGGTCGTTCTCGACCGCCGCGGCTTTGTCGCCGCCACCTTCGCAACCGTTGCCGGCCTTGGTCTTGCCGGCTGCTCCGACACCAGCGCCGAGGCCGACAAGGGTTCCGCCGCCGGCTCTTCCAAGAGCTCCGAAGATACCGAGGCTTCTACCACGCTCGATGCCAAGGCATTCGACAAGCTCGTCGACAACGGCCCCAAGGCCGATGACGACGCCATCGCCGCCAGCACCTGGGCCACGGCCGTCAAGGACGCCGGCGTCTTTAATATCGGTGGCGTTCAGACCTCCACGCTCTTCTCCCTCCTCAACGAGAAAGACGGTCAGACCCGCGGCTTCGACGCCGGTATCGCACAGCTCCTGTCCAACTACATTCTGGGCGAAAACAAGGTCGAGATCACCCAGGTGACCTCGGACACGCGCGAGTCCGTCCTGCAGAACGGCCAGGTCGACGCCGTCTTTGCCACCTACACCATCACTGACGAGCGCAAGAAGTTCGTCTCCTTTGCCGGCCCCTACTACTACACTCAGCAAGCCATCCTGGTACTCGCCGATAACGACGACATCAAGAGCGTCGACGACCTGGCCGACAAGAACGTCGCCGTCCAGTCCGGCTCCAACGGCCCTGCCATCCTGGAGGAGCTCGCACCCAAGGCCAGCCAGCAGGAGTTCAAGACCGACGAGGAAGCCCGCCAGGCACTCCAGCAGGGTCGCGTTGACGCCTACGTCATCGATAACAATATGCAGCAGAGCGCCCTGGTCCGCGAGCCCGGTAAGTACAAGATTGCCGGCAAGCCCTTCGGCAGCAAGGAGCCCTATGGTATCGGCCTGCCGCTCGATTCCGACGGCGTCGCCTTTGTCAACGACTTCCTTAAGAGGATTGAGGACGATGGCACTTGGACCGAGCTGTGGCAGATCTGCATCGGCGACCGTACGGGCGACACCAATGTTCCCGAGCTGCCCGAGATCGGCGCCTAGGCAGCGAGCCTGGTAACGGCCGCAACGAAACCATATGGAAACGCATGATGCGCTTTATTGCGGTAAACTGTTTCCTCACTGAGTTGTCGGGGCTTCCGTACACACGGGAGCCCCTTTCCTTATCGGCAGGAGGTCCGCATGAGTCTCTCCGAGCTCTGGTCGCTCTATGGCCAGAACTATATCGACGCGCTGCTAGCAACCTGGGGCATGACGCTTGAGTCGTTTGCCATCGCCATGGTGCTGGCCGTCGCCGTCACCGTGATGCGTGTGTCGCCGCTCAAGCCGCTGCGCGTCTTTGGCGACCTGTATGTCCAGGTCTTCCGCAACATCCCCGGCATCGCGCTGCTCATCATCATCGTCTACGCGCTGCCGCCGCTCAAGGTCGTCCTGCCCTACCGCACCTGCGTTATCGTCGCCACGGTCCTTTTGGGCTCGGCCTTTGGTTCCGAAAACTTTATGAGCGGCATCAACACCGTCGGCGTCGGCCAGGTGGAAGCCGCCCGCTCGCTCGGCATGAGCTTCAGCCGTATCCTCGCTAAGATCGTGATTCCGCAGGCGCTGCGTTCGAGCGTGCTGCCCATGACCAACCTCTTTATCGCCGTCATGCTCACCACCGCGCTCGGCAGCCAGGTGCCGCTTAAGCCGCAGGAACTCACCGGCGTGGTGAGCTACATCAATACCCGCTCGCTCGGCGGCGTCGCCGCGTTCTTTATCTCGGCGCTCGGCTACCTGGGCACGGCCTTTGTGGTGAGCCACATTGGCAACTACATCGATAAGAAGGTGAGGATCCTCCGATGAGCAAGCACTCCTCCCCTGCGCTCACCATGCGCGATGCGCTCTACGAGGCTCCCGGCCCCAAGATGCGCGCCAAGATTCGCATCGGCACCGCCATCTCGCTTGTTGCCGTCGCCACACTCGTCGTCCTGGTACTGCAGCGCTTTTATGTGACCGGCCAGCTTTCGGTCCACTATTGGTATTTCTTTACGCACCTCACCACCTGGAAGTTCTTACTTGCGGGTTTTGAAGGCACCGTTAAAGTCGCACTCACCGCCGGCGTCATTGCACTGGTACTGGGCTTAGCTCTTATGCTCGGCCGTACCAGCGGCATCAAGCCATTGCAACTGGCCTGCCGCGTGCTCACCGACTTTTTCCGTGGCGTGCCGAGCCTGCTGTTCATCTACTTCTTCTTTTTGGTGCTGCCTCAGTACAAGATTGCGCTGCCGTCGTTTTGGATGCTCACGCTCCCCGTCGCGCTCGCTGCAGCCGGCGTGCTTGCCGAGATCTTCCGTGCCGGCGTCAACGCCGTGCCGCGTGGCCAGGTCGAGGCGGCCCAGGCGCTCGGTCTCTCCAAGGCTAAAATCACCTTTAAAATCGTGTTGCCGCAGGCGATTCGGTTTATCATTCCGTCGTTGATTTCGCAGCTTGTGGTCGTAGTCAAAGACACCACCGTCGCCTATGTGGTGAGCTATCCCGACCTGATGCAAAATGCCCGCGTGCTCATTACCAACTACGACGCTCTCGTGTCGGTCTACCTGGTAATCGCGGTCATCTACATCCTCATCAACGTCGCGATTAACAAGGCCGCTGTCTATGTTTCGCACAAAACCGGCGCGACCATCATCCGCTAACGCTTTACCATTTCGAGTCATAAGGAGCCGAGCACCATGGCACAGAGCACCTCTACCACCGGCAATCAGCCGCTGATCGAGCTCAGACACGTCGATAAGCACTATGGCGACCTGCACGTCCTCAACGACATCAATCTCTCGGTCGACCGCGGCGAGGTCGTCGTTGTAATCGGTCCCTCGGGCTCGGGCAAGTCGACCATGTGCCGCACCATCAACCGCCTGGAAACCATCGACTCGGGCGAGATCCTCATCGAGGGTGAGCCCCTGCCGCAGGAAGGCAAGGATCTTGCCCGCATGCGCGCCGAACTGGGCATGGTGTTTCAGCAGTTCAACCTGTTCGCACATATGACCGTACTGCAGAACGTCATGCTGGGGCCGGTCGATGTGCTGGGCGTCTCCAAGGAGGAGGCTCGCGAGCGCGCCATGGACCTGCTGAGCCGCGTGGGCGTGGCCGAGCAGGCCGATAAGGTGCCCGCACAGCTCTCGGGCGGCCAGCAGCAACGCGTAGCCATTGCCCGCTCGCTTGCCATGCAGCCCAAGGCCATGCTTTTTGACGAGCCCACGAGCGCTCTTGACCCCGAGATGATCAACGAGGTGCTCGAGGTCATGGTCCGTCTGGCACAGCAGGGCATGACGATGATCGTCATCACGCACGAGATGAACTTTGCCCGCCGCGTAGCCGACCGCGTCGTCTTTATGGCCGACGGCCAGATCGTGGAAACCGGCACGCCCGACGAGTTCTTCGACCATCCCCAGACCAAGCGCGCCCAGGACTTCCTCAACTCCATCAAGGGCCACTAACCCAATTGCCACGCGGGCAAATTCATCAGTAACGTTTGCCCCGCGCCACCCCTGTGCCATGTCCACCCGGATTCGAAAGCCGCAACCATGATCGGAACTCGCACTTCATCGTCATACACCCCGCACGTCGACGTCGCCCCCGCCGACCGCCCACTCATCCTCGTCGCGCCGCGTTGGGAAGATGCAAAGCCGTTTTTAAGCGAGACGCTCTCCCCCAACGAGGAGATTGCGAGCGTCTTTGTCGACGCCATTCTTGCCGCCGGCGGCCTGCCGCTGCAGATGTCCATCACCGAAGATATTGATGTTATCCGTCATTACGTCGATATCGCCGACGGCATCGCCATTCCCGGCGGCCCCGATGTCAATCCCAAACGTTGGGGCGATGATCGACCCTACGACCCCACCCTCTGCTGCGAGATCCGCGATAGCTTTGAGTTTAAGCTGGTCGGCGAGGTGCTCCGCGCCAAAAAGCCGCTCTTTACCACCTGCCGCGGCACGCAGTTGCTCAATGTCGCCACTGGCGGCACCCTGTGCATGGACGTGCCGAGCCTGGGTGCGCGCGAGGGTCGCACGCAGTGGCGTCACACCCACGTGCTCAACGATCCCGTGCACCCCGTCGAGGTCGTGCCGGGCTCGCTGCTGGAACGCACGGTTGGCGGGCACAGGCTGATCCAGACCAACTCCGCACACCACTGCTGCGTCGACCGTCTGGGTAAAAGCACGCGCTTGGTCGCCAAAGCAACCGACGGCGTTCCCGAGTGCATCGAAGTCGAAGGCCAGCCGTTCTGTCTGGGCGTGCAATGGCACCCTGAGTACACATGGAAGACACTCGAGACCGACTTTAACCTGTGGAAGTCGTTTGTCGAGGCAGCGGCCAAGGTAAAGCAGGCTCGCTAGTTCACGGACAGCACAACACAAAAGGGCGCCCCGCCGGCCACATGGTCCGGCGGGGCCCTTTTACCCATATGTGGCCGGCAAGCAGCCCAAGGCTCGTAAGCTCTTATTCGGCCGCCTCGCGCAGGGCCGACAACGTGGCCGCATATTGCTGCTGCAGCGCATGCATTCCCTCGCGAGCGCCGTCAACGGCATCGGCGCCACGCAGCGCTTCGGTCACCACGACCGCCGGCTCGTACAGATTATCGAATCCCAGGTTCTGGCTCACGCCCTTGAGCGTGTGCGCTGCCATAAACGCACCTTCGGCGTCTCCTGCCGCCATGGCGGCCTCCAGCTTGTCCATGCTCTCGTCATCCAAAAACTTGAGGGCAAAGCGGGCAAGCATTTCCCCGCCCATCAGCCGAGCGCACGCGTCATCATAATTAGCGCCGATCTTCTCATACGCCTCACGCATGGAAATCATGGATTAAAACTCCTTTGGTCAAACTAAATCGTGGGAAACGCGACGACGTCGGCGGGGCGTGCCAACGTCTCGGCAATACGGTCTTGCACCTCGAGCAGGCATTCGAGCAACAGCGGGTTAAAGGTGCCGCACTTACCGTCCAGGATCATCTGGATCGCCTCCTTGTGCGGGATAGCGTCCTTGTACACGCGCACGCTCGTCAGCGCATCATACACGTCGGCCACCGAGACCACCTGCGCGGCAATGGGAATCTCGTCGCCCTTAAGGCCATCGGGATAACCCTTGCCGTCCCAGCGCTCGTGATGCCAACGCGCAATCTGGTACGCATATTCCATAAGCGCATTGCCGACGTGATGGCGGCCCAGCTCAAGCAACATGTCGGCGCCCATCGTGGTATGCGTCTTCATAATCTCGAACTCCTCGGGCGTAAGGCGCCCGGGTTTGTTGAGAATCGCATCGTCAATCGACATCTTGCCGATATCGTGCAGCGCCGAAGCCAGGGCAATCGTAGAGCGTTCCTCATTGTCGAGGGAGATGGTGTCGCTACGCTGGACCAGACAGCCAAGCAGCAGCTCGGTCAGCTTCTCGATGTTCGTAACGTGTCTGCCGCTCTCGCCGTTGCGAAGCTCCATGACGCCGGCCATGATGTCGATGAGCATGCGACTGTTCTTGACGCGCTCGTTGTACTGCTGGGACAGCAGGCTCGTCAGGCGGCGCTGTTTGGCGTATAAGCGGATGGTGTTGCTTACACGGCGGCGCACGACACGGGAGTCAAACGGGCGGTTGATATAGTCCGAGGCGCCCAGCTCGTACGCGCGCAGAACCATATCATCGGAATCTTCGCTCGAAATCATGATAAAAGGCAGATTGTCGATACCCGATCGGCGCGACAGATCGGCCAGCACCTCAAAGCCGCTTATGCCCGGCATGACAATATCCAGCAGCACGAGCGACAACTCATCGCCATAGCGGTCGACCATGTCGAGCGCCGTACGACCGTTGTCGGCCTCCAGGATGCAATACTCGTCCTTGAGCATCTCGTTGAGAATGGCTCGGTTCATCTCGGAGTCATCAACAATAAGCACCAAAGGCTTTTCGCTTTGGAAGGCCTCGATGGAATCGGCATCGGTCACGACCGTACCGGCTTTTGCCTTAGCGCGGCTCAATAACTGGACAGCGCGGCCAACGCCCTCATCGACCGTCTCGCCATGAATGCGAACGCCACCAACACATGCCGTCAAGCTCACGTACTCATGGCCCGGAACAATCGTGGAACGAACGGCATCGGACACCTGATGCAGGCGACGGGTGAAGTCATCGGAGGGAATATTGGGCATGACGACCACAAACTTGTCGCAGCCATAGCGTACGAGCTCGTCAGTCGAACGAATTCCGCTGCGTATGGCCGTCGCCACAGCACCGAGCGCAAGGTCGCCGGCATGACGGCCACACGTATCGTTGAAGACCCTAAAATCATCAAGGTCGATCACCGCAACGCCGGCATTCATGCGGGCGCTACGGAGCTTTTCCTCGTAATATCGGCGATTGCGCACGCTCGTCAGCACGTCGGTGTAGACAAGGTCCTCTTCTGCAGCCTCTTGCTCATCGATCGGACGCACCATCAGTAAGACATGAGGCTCGCCCTCGACCTTCAGAGGGCGCAGGCGGGCGCGGTACTCAACACCATCGTTGAGCAGTTGCTCCGACACTTCATCGGAATCTGCCAAGGCCTCAAGACTCGACTGACGCAAACAAGGGCACCGATTGCCGGCGAGCAGGCAGTTAGGCTCGCTCTTAATCTGATCGGCCGACAGCAAACGCACCACGGGGTAGGTCTTCGCGACGCGGGCGACCTCGGCGGCAGCCTCCTCGTCGGTTAGATTGACCTCGTGATTATTGAGCATATGGGGCCCTTTCGATAGTTTCGCATGGAGCGGTGGGTTCCAAATGTTACAAGGGTAACACCTTGTCGATGCAGGTAAGCACGTGAATGCTGCTACATTTTTATGAGTTGGCAGACGGCGCAATTGAAGCCGCAGACGTGAGGTTTTGAACACATTTGTTAACACGGCCGAAAAGTCTGCGGGTGAAGCCCGCTTTGGCTATTGCGGCTGCTAGAGCCCCAGGATGCCACGAACAGCCCGGGCAGCCGCTGCCGGGCGATCGCGCAGGCCGTTGTGCGCGCCGGGAACCGTTACGAGCGGACAGTCCAAAAGCTCAGCCGCCACCCTCGTGCCCGCCTCGCGGGGCGTGCCAACCGAGAGCTCACCCAGAAGCACGGCGGCCATCGTTTTTGACGCACGAACGCTATCCCAATCGGGAACGCAGGTCATAGTAATCCCGTATTCGTTTGCCATGAAACTACGGCCGTTGCGCAGGGCATGCTTGGCTTCTGCCTCGGTTGTCTTGGGAGCCTCAGGGTCCGAATCGCCGATGGCGCCCAGGAAGGCCCGTAATGCCCTGGAGACCTTTCCCGCGGCGATCATCTCGAGCAAAACCGGGGCCGCGCCCAGGCCGGCACCATCGTTTGTCACGGCAGGTTCATGCAGGATCGCACGCGAGATTATGGCGGGGTTTGCACGGAGAAACTCCAGCGCCACCAGCGTACCGGCACTGTGCGCGAGCACGTTTGCCGGAGCGCCAATATGCTCGATAACGGCCTGCAGGTCGGCGGCCTGGGCGGCGAGGTCGTAGCGTCCGTCCGCAGCGTCGCCGCTCTCGCCGCAACCGCGGCGGTCGTAGGCAATGACGCGATAGTCGCAGGCGAGCTCGCGGGCGATACCGTCAAAAAAGACACCGTCGACGCACGCACCGTGCACGCACACCAAGGCAGGAGTATCAGGCGACACATCCGGGCCGGCATATTCGCGACAGGCGATCGTGGTGCCCGCATTCTCGACCGTAAAATCCATACTGTATTCCCATCGTCAACGCCACCAGGCCGTGCCGGGGCGCGGCTTGGCCAGATGGCGTCATTTTGTGTGTACATGAATGCGTTTACTGTACCCGACTCGCACTCTTTCATGACGGGGTTCCGTAAACTCACCCGATTGCAAGGTTTCTGCCTAAACAACAGCACCCAAACCCGCAACTCACTTGAAGGCCGATGCTATGCTTAAGCTCAACTGTCCCAAGGAGCATATGCCTATGTCTACGTTTTTAAATGCCAGCCCCATCTTTGGGCCCGTCCGCAGCCGTCGCCTGGGCCTTTCGCTTGGTGTCAACATGATGCCGGCGAGTGGCAAGATCTGCACGTTCGACTGCATCTACTGCGAGAACGGTCTCAACGCCGAGCGCCCCTGCCACGAGCCCTATAACACGGCTGCCGTAGTGCTCGACGCACTCGAGGCCAAGCTGCACGAGATGGCAGCTGAGGGTGAGCTGCCCGATGTAATCACGTTTGCCGGCAATGGCGAGCCCACCGCCGCACCGGAGTTTCCGCAGGCCATCGCCGGTGCCGTCGCGCTTCGCGATCAGCTGGCCCCAAACACCAAGATTGCCGTGCTTTCCAACGGCACGCGCGCC
Source organism: uncultured Collinsella sp. (assembly GCA_902492825.1). Taxonomy (GTDB): domain Bacteria; phylum Actinomycetota; class Coriobacteriia; order Coriobacteriales; family Coriobacteriaceae; genus Collinsella. Next base: position 8,166 of record CABUMZ010000016.1, on the reverse strand, counting down.
GACCGTCCCCAGGTGCACGATGCGCTCGTGATGGTCGACGACAACATCCTCAAGCTCGATACGGTCGACCCGGCATTTATCCAGCTGCTCGATCAGCCCGTTGGCCCCTACGATGTAGGGCACCAGATCGAAACGTTCGCGAGCTTTAACGGTCATGTCATTATCCAGACGATGTTTTTGAGCGGTGAGTACCGGGGCAAGTCTCTCGATAACACCGGTGAGGAGTACGTTGGTCCTTGGCTCGCGGCGCTCGAGCGCATTCGCCCGCAGGAGGCGACCATCTACACGGTGGCGCGCGAGACACCAATCGCCGGCCTTGCCAAAGCGGCGCCCGACGTCCTCGACACGATCGCCGCACGCGTGCGCGCCCTCGGCATTCCCTGCCAGGTGAGCTACTAGCAAAACCACGCAGCAGCTAGTACCCGCCATCCCACTCCATCAGTTGCGGTGATATAGTTCCTATTTATGCTGTTAACCGGCTAAAACCGGAACTATATCACCGCAACTTTTATGGACGCGTGGGTGGGCTATACTAGCTGCGAATGAAAGGAAGTTAGCCATGTTTGACAATGGACCCGTACCTGGCCGCAACGACGCTTGCTGGTGCGGCAGCGGCAAAAAATATAAGAAATGTCATAGCGCCTTCGACGAGCGCCTCGAGCGCCTGTGGGAAGAGGGCTGGGAGGTCCTGCCCCGCACGCTCTACAAGACGCCCGCCGATATCGAGGGCATCAAGCGCTCGGCCGCCATCAACGTGGGCGTGCTCGACTACGTAGGTGAGCACATCGCCGCAGGCATGACCACCAACCAGATCGACCAGATGATCTACGACTACACCGTCGAGCACGGCGGCACGCCGGCAGACCTCAACTACGAGGGCTACCCCAAGAGCGTGTGTACCTCGATCAACGACGTGGTCTGCCACGGTATCCCCTGCGATACGGATGTGCTGCACGAGGGCGACATCATCAACGTGGACTGCTCCACGATTTTGGACGGCTACTTTAGCGACTCGAGCCGCATGTTCTGCATCGGCGAGGTCTCTGCCGAGCGCCAGCGCCTGGTCGACGTCACCCGCGCCAGCGTGGAGGCGGGCCTGGCGGCCGTCAAGCCATGGCTGCCGCTGTCCGTTATGGCCGAGGCCGTGCAAAAGACGGTCGAGGACGCCGGCTTTAGCGTGGTGCGCGAGTACGGCGGACACGGCATCGGTAAGGAGTTCCACGAGGACCCGTTTGTGGGCTTTACCACCGAGGCACCCGATGTGGACACCATCATGGCTCCGGGCATGGTCTTTACCATTGAGCCCATGGTCAATGCCGGAGCGCCCGACATCAAGATTAGCAAGGGCGATGGCTGGTGTGTGCGCACCAAGGACGGTAGCGATTCGGCTCAGTGCGAGGTACAGCTCGTGGTGACCGAGGACGGTTACGAGTTGCTGAGCTGGTAGCTGTAGATGCGCCGGATGCTGACGGGCACGCTCGTCTTGCATCCGGCGTTTTTATTTGAACGTTTTGCCTGATAAAACCTGCCAAAAATAAACCTGTCCCTTTTTGGCAGGTCGAGCGGAGAGGACTGCTTGTGAACATCCTGGTTTTGCTGCCCGTCAACGACCGCCATCGCGCAATTCTTGAGTCGAGCGCTCCGGGCGAGGACTTTATCTACACGAGCTCCGACGCCGCCACGCGCGAGCAGGTCGCCGATGCCGACGTGATCTTGGGCAACATCGACCCTGACATGCTCACGGCATGCGAGCATCTCCAGCTGTTGCAATTGCAGACCGCCGGCTATGACGACTACCTTACCGCCGGCACCGTGCCAGCCGACGCCAAGCTTTCCTGCTCGGTGGGCGCCTACGGCCAGGCCGTGAGCGAGCACATGTTTGCCATGGTCCTTTCCATGATGAAGCGCCTGCCCGGCTACCAGGACCTACAGCGCGAGCATCGCTGGGAGGACTTGGGCCCGGTCACCTCGCTCAAAAACGCCAATGTGCTGGTGCTGGGCGCGGGCGATATCGGCGGCCACTTCGCCACGCTCTGCCGCAACATGGGCGCGCACGTCCGCGGCATCAAGCGCCATCCACTCGTCTACCCCATTGTGTTTGAGGACATGGACGGCATGGACGCTCTGCCCGAGCGCCTGGCCGAGGCTGACATCGTCGCATCCTTTATGCCCAGCACGCCCGAGACCCGCGGTCTGGCGAACGCCGAGTTCTTCGCCGCGATGAAGCCGGACGCCTTCTTTGCCAACGGCGGCCGCGGCGATCTTGTGGTTGCCGACGATCTGGTTGCCGCTCTGGAGTCGGGGCATCTCGCCGGCGCCGCGGTCGACGTCACCGACCCCGAGCCGCTGCCGGCGACAAGCCCGCTGTGGGATGCACCCAACATGCTCATCACGCCGCACGTCTCCGGCTGGTTCCACCTGGCAGCCACGCTCAACAATGTGGTCGACATCGCCGCTGAGAACCTACGTCATCTGCAGGCCGGCGAGACCCTGCGCTGCTGGATCGAACATTAGGGTTCCGCCGTTCTAACGAACGGCGGACCACTCGACGCTGCGAGCCCGTCTGGACGGCAATCTGCCTTTCAATCGTCGGGCATGGCCAGAAGGCCAATGCCCTCCTCTTTCAAGGCACCTTGCTCGACCAGACGGGCTCTCGCTGACTTTTGTTCAACCTGCGGCGCTTTGCTGGCGCGGCCCTACCTGTGGACTCTCGCTGACCATTATTCGACCAGAGGGGTCTAGCGCTATTTAAGCGTTGTTAGATAGTTTCTTGCGTTTTCGACGTTCATTGCTGCGACGGGCGCATGCGAAGAGAGTTTGGCATCGTTGGTGACCAGGAGATCTGCCTTTGCGCGTATCGCTGCCGCAATGATTAAATCGTCTTCGTAATCGCTATGGAGCTCACGCTGCCTGCTCGCCATCCATATATCGCTCAGGTCACAGGGCACTGGCGTGGCAAGCTGCGACAGCACGCTAAGACAATCCCATGCAAGCGATGTCGCTGCCGCAGCGGCATCTTGGGAAAGCGAACCATGCTCGCGCCGATACCATGCCTTATGTTCGCTTGAAATCAAATAAAACAGGTCTTTGGACGATGTCGCCGCATACAGCAAATCAACCTGCGCCGTGCATGCATCGCGTAAAAACTCAATCGCCACCGAACGACCACGTCGTGAGGGAATGAAGTAATCGAGCCACACGTTGGTGTCAACCAAGATGCGCTTTGGAGTCTCACTCATAGAGCCAGCTCATCTCCTCGCCATAGCGATCCGCATAGGCATTCCGTTTGAGCTCTTCGTCGTCCGATGGCTGAGCCTTGACCATATCGATTCCCGATTCACAGCAAGCGGCAGCGAACAGCTTCGACCCCTGATCCATAAGCTCGAGCTTACGTTTGACGGCCTTTTCGCGCTCGCGCTGTTCCGCCCGGGCACGACTGGGCAGCAGGATATCCTCGAGCGCACCGGGGCGATCGGCCAGCGACGCTGCAAGCTGCCAGAGCGCTCGCACCGCTTGGCTCGGCGTCATACCGGCCTTGGAGAGAGCGGCGTCCCCACTCCTTTTAAGATCGGCATCGAGACGTACGTTGATCTGAGCGGCTGTTGTGGTCATGACCCCTCCTTAATACTTCAAAACTATCATAAAACTCTATGGTAGATACGTAAAGCATGTATAGCATTTACAAGCATCAGCCGTACTCTGTACACAAAAAGCCGCCGAGGCACACTGCACCTCGGCGGCTACGCATCACCAATCCAGTTCGGTTTCACCTTTTGCATTCGCCCAGATAAAACCTGCCGAAATTAACATCCCTTTTTGGCAGGTTTTAGAGCTCTACACTTTCGGCGCCGTTGATGGTTAGGTTTCGCTCGTAGAAGGCGGTGAGGGCGCGGATGGCGTACATTACGTCGCGCACGCCGCCGGTCTCGTAGCTTGAGTGCATGGCCAGCTGCGGCAGGCCCACGTCAACGGCGTGCATGCTCGCCTGCATGTTGGACAGGTTGCCGAGCGTGGAGCCGCCGGCCATGTCGCTCTTGTTGGCGAAGGCCTGCGTGGGCACGTCGGCGTCGTCGCAGATGGCCTGGAACACCGCGCGGCTAAAGGCATCGGTGCAGTAGTGCTGGTTGGCGGCCTCCTTGATGACAATGCCGCCGTTAAGCACCACCTGGTTGCGGGCATCGCACTTCTCGGCGTGGTTGGGATGTACGGCATGTGCGTTATCGCAGCTCACGAGCATCGAGGCGGCAAGTGCGCGATGGTACGATTCGTCATCAAAGCCCAGCGACCCGTTAATGCGGCGCAGCGCGTCGGCCAAGAAGGTCGACATGGCGCCCTGCTTGGTCTCGGAGCCAACCTCCTCGTTATCAAAGCAGCAGAAGACCGAGACGTCATGCGCGTTCTCGGCACCCAAAAACGCCTGCAGCGAGGTGTAGGCGCAGGCGAGGTCGTCGAGCTTAGGCGTCGAGATAAACTCGTCGGCCCAACCCCAAATGCGTGCATCCTGACGATTGACCAGGAACAGGTCGCGGCCCAGGATCTGCTCGGGCTCCACATCGAGCTCGTCGGCGATCAGGGCATCGAAGTCGCCCTGCTTAAGCTCGCCGGCGCTGATGAGCGGGCACAGGTCGACAGCTCGGTTGGGAGCAAAGCCCTCGTTGACGCCACGGTTCATATGGATAGCAAGGCTCGGGATAATAGCGACCTCGCGCTCGGTGGCAAGCAGGCGGCTCTCAATGCGGTCGCCCTCGCGCACCAGCACGCGGCCCGCGAGTGCCAGCGGGCGGTCGAACCAGGTGTAGTCGATCATGCCGCCGTAGGCCTCGGTGTTCAGGCGCAACGTCTCGCCTGCGCCATCGAGCTCGGGCACAGCCTTAACCTTAAACGTCGGCGAATCGCTATGCGACGCCGTGAGCTGAAAATGATAGTCACCGGCAACGCCGTCCTCGCCCCACGTCGCGGCCAGGTCCTCGCCCACCTTAAAGGCAACAACACTCGAAGTGTTGCGCTGCGTGTAATAACGCCCGCCCGGCTCGATATCCCACGCCGCATTCTCGGGCAGGTAGGTAAAGCCCGCCTCGTCGAGCTCGGCCATAATGGTCGCCGCCGTATGGAACATGCTGGGGCATGCCTCGATAAAGTCGACAAGGTCGTTGGCGGCCTCGATATCGTCAGCCGTCACGTGCACGCGCTCGGGCGTTTCCTGATCCGTCATGCTCTCCCCTTTCGCTGGGTTGATGGTCCCCTCCAGCATACCCCGCCACGCCAGCGCCGCACTCTTCATTCCGTGCTTAATTCCGCGCCGCTCACCAAGTTGAGCCATCATGCCCGCGCTCCTTTTGCGACAATTGCGCTAACAGGACGAGAGGAGCCGTCATGAAGCCACGTAACATTGCCATCGCCTGCGGTGTTGCAGGAACCGCCGTCGGCATCGCCATTGCCGCCGGTATCGTTTATCACAAACAAATCAAGTCCGCCGCGTCGCTCAGACGCTTGACTGGCTATGCGGATGGCTATGACCTGTACGCAATCGACATCGCTTACGACTACGACCTTGACCGCATCATCGCCGCTGGCGTGCGCGACGACCAGGCCTACATCGATGCCGTGATGGCACAGGTGCTGCCCGGTATGCCGGTACATGTCCAGGCGCCCCAGTTTGCCTGCAGCGCTTTTGTCGCCGTAGATGCCGAAGGCCGCGTGCGCACCGGTCGCAATTACGACTTTAAGGACGACACCTCGGCGCTGCTGGTGCGCAATCACCCGCGCGGCAGCTATGCCTCCATCGGGTTTGCCGCCCTTAACAACCTGGGCGATAACACTCCGCTTGACTCCGTCGCCGGACGTGCCGCCGCACTCATGGGCCCGTTTGCCCAGCTCGACGGTGTTAACGAATGCGGCGTGTCCATTGCCGTGCTCACCCTGGATTCCAAGCCCTGCGACCAGGACACGCAACGCCCCGTCATCAATACCTCGCTCGCCATCCGTCTGGTGCTCGACCGTGCCGCCACCACGCAGGAGGCCGTAGACCTGCTTTCTGCCTACGACATGCACGCCATGGCCGGACGCGATTACCACTTCTTTATCAACGACGCTGCCGGTGACGCGCGCGTAGTAGAGTGGGATCCGCGCGATCCGGACCGCGCTTTCAAAGCGACTCCTGTACGCCAGGTTACGAACTTCTATGCCTGCTATGGTGACGAAGTGCTGCCCAACCAAAAGAACGGCGAGCTGGGCCATGGTAAAGAGCGCGCCGTCGCCATCGCCAATGTCCTTGACGCCCATGTCGGTGCCCAAAACGAGGCAGTCGCTTGGAAAGCCCTGCGCGCCGCAGCGCAAGAGCCCAATCCGGAAGACATCACCAGCAATACGCAATGGTCGGTCGTCTTTGACAATACCGAGCCCGCTGCCGCCATCACGCTGCGCCGCCACTGGGGCGACGTCGACGCCTTCGCGCTGTAAGGAGCTGGCACCGTCGTCCTTACGCTCGCCTGACGTTGCTTACATTTCTATACATCTGAGCTAACACGTTTTACCCCCGCATCAACAGTGTGCGGGGGTAAACTTATGCGCATGTTATAACTTGCCCGGAAGGATTCACCATGCTTAGGATCGGTCTTCTTACTAGTGGCGGCGACTGCCAGGCGCTCAACGCCACCATGCGCGGCATCGTCAAAACGCTTATGACCAATAGCGAAGAACCTATCGAGATCTACGGTTTTGAGGACGGCTACCAAGGCCTCATCTACAGCAGGTTCCGCGTCATGACGCCCGCCGATTTTAGCGGCATCCTCACCCGCGGCGGCACCATCCTGGGCACGAGCCGCACGCCGTTCAAGCGTCTGGACACTCCCGAGGCCGACGGCGTCGAGAAGGTGCCCGCGATGGTCCACACCTATCACAAGCTGCAGCTCGACTGCCTGTTTATGCTGGGCGGCAACGGCTCCACCAAGACTGCCAACCGCCTGCGCGAAGAGGGCCTCAACGTTATCGCCCTGCCCAAGACCATCGATAACGACACCTGGGGCACCGAGATGACCTTTGGCTTTACGAGCGCCATCGACGTCGCCACCAAGTGCATCGACGACATTCACACCACCGCTTCGAGCCATGGGCGCGTGTTCGTCATCGAGATCATGGGGCACAAGGTTGGCTGGATCCCGCTGTACGCCGGCGTCGCGGGCGGCGCGGACGTTATCCTGATTCCCGAGATCCCCTACGACATGGACAACGTCATCAAGACCATCGAGCATCGCATGGAGACCGGCAGCCGCTTTACCATCGTGGCCGTTGCCGAGGGCGCCATCTCCAAGGAGGACGCGGCGCTGTCCAAGAAGGAGTACAAGAAGAAGCTCGCCGAGCGCACGAGCCCATCGATCGTCTACGACATCGCCAAGGAAATCGAGGCCAAGACCGGTCGCGAGACCCGCGTTGCCATCCCCGGCCACACGCAGCGCGGCGGCCAGCCCGACGCCCAGGACCGCATCTTTGCGACCCAGTGCGGCGTCGAGGCGGCACTGGGCTGCCTGCGCGGCGAGTTTGGCTACATGATCGCCCTGCGCGACGGCAAGATGTGCCACATGCCGCTCGAGGATGTTGCCGGCAAGCTCAAGTATGTCGACCCCCAGAGCGATCTGGTGCGCGAGGCCAAATCGTTGGGCATCAGCTTCGGCGACGAATAGCCTCGGCGTAAATCCATCCCATCGGGCCCTCCGACCCCCCGCCCGACGTATTTCGATTTGGCTCCTCCCTTGACTCCGTCAAAGGTCGCCAATCGAAATCGTCGGGCGGGGGGTCGGAGGGTCCTTCGTTTACATACTCGCCGAGGCTAGTCGTCTTCTTGCTGCGGGTGCTTGGTCTGAAATTAAGTTGCGGTGGAATAGTTCCCGCTTAGCCCGCAAATGGCTGAATCTAGAAACTATTCCACCGCAACTTACTGAGTGGGGCTCTTGGCTGCTACTTGCGCTGACATTTGTCCTGAAATGGCTGGTCGTTAGGGGTTGCTACCGGTAGTTGCGGTAGGGTTGGAGCAGATTCTAACTAGAAATGGTGGTCGCTACCGGTTGTTCTCGGCATACTCGGCTCATTCGATTCGACCATCAAACGAAAGGAACCACCATGGATCTTGCGATGGCGCAGCGGCTCGTTGATCGCCGCAAGGCTGCCGGG
>CABUMZ010000015.1 GCA_902492825.1 uncultured Collinsella sp. | reverse complement strand
CCAGGCCCGATTTTGCCTCTTGACAATGTCCTGCTCATATTAAAAGGAACGTCCCCAAGTGCCAAGTGTTCCGGCAACGCCGATGTTTTGGCAACGACAGCGAGCGGGTCGCATTTGAGACAAGGTGACGTGAAGCGAAAGGGCGCTGACCTTCTGGTCGCGCCCTTGAAGTTGAACGTCAGATTGTCCAAATGCGGCCCGCGCAGCGTCGAGTCGTTACGGCGTTTGGTAAAACGCCGTAACTCTAGTAGTTGGCTTCGTAGCCGTTGCCGTCGCCGGTGGGCTCTTCGTAGTAGTCCGTATCGCTTGAATCGCTTGAGTCATCGGAATCGTCAGAGCTGACCGATGAGGTTGCGGTACCGTTTGCGTAGTCGTCAGACGTGTTGTTGTTCAGGTCGCCGATCGTAGAGCTGGAACCGTCGGAAAGACCCATGGTGTTGGGACCCTTGGGATCCTTGCCGGCATCGACGCGCTCCATCATTTCCTTGAGCTCGTCCTCGTAGACAAAGACGTAGCTCACACCGTCGATCATGGTGCTGTCGTCGGCGTACGAGGGCAGGTTGGCCGAGTAGATACCGTCGACATCCATACCGCGCATGGCATTGACCGTAGCCACGATATCCTGAACGCTCATATCGGTTACGAGCATATCGGACAGCGAATTAACCAGGCCAAAGATCTTCGTGGCATCGAAGTTATTGAGAATCTGGTTGGCAAGGGCGCCAAGCACCTGACGCTGGTGGCGCATGCGCGTGTAATCGCCGTCGGCATAGGTGTAGCGGCAGCGGGCATAGGTAAGGGCGGTGGCACCGTCCATATGCTGCTGGCCAGCGGTAATCTTAATATCCAGGTGCTCGGGGTCGTCAACATCATCGGTTGCGTTAATGTCGATACCGCCAACCGAATCAATCAGCGCCTGCATTCCGTCGAAGCTGACCTCGGCATAGTGGGAAATCTGAACACCGCACAGCTCGTTGACCGCCTCGACCATGGCCTCGGCGCCGCCAACGGTATGGCAGGCGTTGATCTTCATGGTCTCGCCCTTGTACTCGACCTTGGTGTCGCGCGGAACGGAAATGAGCGTCGCCTGCTTTTGCGTGGGGTCGATGCGTGCCAGGATAATCGAGTCGGCACGATACGTATCCTCGCCCGGACGGCCGTCGGTGCCAAGAAGCAGCACGTAGAACGGATCCTTTGCCTCATCGGTGTCAACCAGAACCCGACGCAGATTGTCGGTAATGACATTAGAATCGCCGAGCTTGCCCATAATGGTGGCAAACCACAGGCCGGCAGCGGTAGTGGCACTCAGCAGCACGCCAAGCACGACAATGAGCGCGACGTGACGAATCGTGTGGCTACGGCGACGTTGACGAGCGCGCTCGGAATAGCGAGCCACGTTATCGCGACTGTAGATCTTGGCCTGCGCACCAGTTGAGGGTCTTCGGGTGGTGGTATCCGCGAGGGGCTTTTTATTAAACATAGGCAACCTGTATTAGTAGATGACGGGATCGGGGACGGTAGCATGCTCGACATGCGCGCCAAGCGCCTGCAGATTTTCGACAAACTGCTCGTAGCCGCGCTTGATGTGATGGATAGCCGAAACCTCGGTCGTCCCGTCGGCGATCAAGCCCGCTACAACGAGGGCCGCTCCGCCGCGCAGATCGGGCGAGGTAACCTGTGCACCCGAGAAGCCCTTGACGCCATGAATCATGGCATGATGGCTCTCGATACGAATGTCGGCACCCATGCGCACCAGCTCTGATGCGAACATAAAACGATTCTCGAAGATGTTCTCGGTGATAACGGAGCTGCCATCGGCAAGGGCGGAGAGTACCATAATCTGCGCCTGCATGTCCGTCGGGAAGCCGGGGAACGGAAGCGTCTGGATGTCGACCGGCTTGATACGCTCGGCACGGTTCACATGGACGCCATCCTCGACGCGCTCGCAGTCGATACCCATGAGCTCCATCTTCTTGAGCACCATGCCCAAGTGAATGGGGCAAAAGCCCGTGACATCGACACCGCGATCGTCGGCCATCAACGCACCGGCAACGATAAAGGTACCGGCCTCGATGCGGTCGCCCACCACGCGATGGGTAACGGGATGGAGCTCTTCCACGCCTTCGATAGTCACGACGGGCGTACCGGCGCCTACAATCTTGGCGCCCATCTCGTTGAGCATGTTGGCGAGATCGACAATCTCGGGCTCGCGGGCGGCATTGTCGATAACCGTGGTGCCCTGTGCGCGCACAGAGGCCATGATGAGGTTCTCGGTCGCACCGACGCTGGCGAACTCGAGCGTGACGGTGGTACCGCGCAGACCTTGGGGCGCATTAGCGTTGATGTAACCGTGGGCGGTATCAAACTCAACGCCCAGGGCCTCGAGACCCAGAATGTGCATATCGATCTTGCGAGCACCCAGGTTGCAGCCGCCCGGCATGGCAATCTTGGCGCGATGGAAGCGGCCCAGCAGGGGTCCCATGACGGCGGTGGAAGCACGCATCTTGGCAACGAGCTCGTAAGGGGCCTCCCAAGAATCGACCTGAGAGGTATCAATCTCGAGCGTGTGCTCGTCGAGAACATCGATCGTAGCGCCCATGCCCTTGAGCACCTTGCCCATCACGTGGACATCGGAAATATCGGGCACGTTCTGCAGCGTCGTCTTGCCCGGCGCCAGAAGCGTTGCCGCCATGAGTTTGAGCGCGGAGTTCTTGGCGCCCGAGACGGGCACGGAGCCTCCGATGGCGTGGCCACCCTCAACGCGGATAATATCCAAGGTCTACCCTTTCAAAAAGCATGCCCGGGGTGGCTGGGCCATCCCGGGCATGATGTGTTCGCAAATGGTCGAACGCTAAATCGTTTGACTATTGGGCAAGCTTGAGCTTACACCATGCGATTTCATTATAGAGGTAGGCGCGGCGTGCATCATCCTCCGACAAATTACCCAGCTTCTCTTCAAAACCTTGAATATCAGCTTTAAGCTTGTCGGCATCGACGGTCGCCAAATCGCAAGCGCGCTCGGCGAGAACGGTCACGACATCGTCCGCAACCTGGGCATAGCCGCCGGCCACGGCAAACGTGTGGTCGACAGTGCCCATGGCCTTATCGGAAACGCGAACGTAACCGCGGTCGATCGTGCAGATCTCGCTGGAGTGAGCAGGCAGAACACCAAACTCGCCATCCGTGGACGGAATCGACACAAACGCAGCGTCGCCCTCATAGGCGCAGCTCACGGGGCACACGATGCGGATACGCATAACCTACTTCTCCCCCATCTTGCGGGCGCGCTCGCGCACGTCCTCAATCGTGGAAGCATAGCGGAAAGCCTGCTCGGGCAGGTCATCGGCCTTGCCGTCGACAATCTCGGCGAAAGAGCGGACGGTATCCTCGACGCGGACGTAGACACCGGGGTTGCCGGTGAACTTCTCGGCGACGTGGAAGGACTGCGAGAGGAACTGCTGAATCTTACGGGCACGGTTGACCGTAAGGCGCTGCTCCTCGGACAGCTCGTCCATACCCAGAATGGCGATGATGTCCTGAAGGTCGGAGTACTCCTGCAGGAGCTCCTGGACCTTGACGGCGACACGGTAGTGCTCCTCGCCGACGATCGAGGGATCGAGAGCGTCGGAGGAAGACGCGAGCGGGTCGATAGCCGGGAACAGGCCGAGCGACGAAATGCTACGCGAAAGAACCGTGGTGGCGTCGAGGTGCGTAAACGTCGTGGCAGGCGCCGGGTCGGTCAGGTCGTCTGCGGGGACGTAGACAGCCTGGACGGAGGTAATGGAGCCCGTCTTGGTCGAGGTAATGCGCTCCTGGAGGTCGCCCATCTCGGTTGCCAGCGTGGGCTGGTAACCAACGGCGGAGGGCATACGGCCCAGCAGTGCGGAAACCTCGGAACCTGCCTGGGAGAAGCGGAAGATGTTGTCGATGAACAGCAGAACGTCCTGGCCGCGATCGCGGAAGTACTCAGCGGTGGTAAGGCCGGCCAGACCGATGCGCAGACGCGCTCCGGGCGGCTCGTTCATCTGACCATAGACCAAGCAGGTCTTGTCGATAACGCCAGACTCGCTCATCTCGAGGAACAGGTCGGTGCCCTCGCGGGTACGCTCGCCGACGCCGGTGAACACCGAGGTGCCGCCGTGCTCCTGGGCGAGGTTGTTGATGAGCTCCTGAATCAGAACGGTCTTGCCGACGCCGGCGCCGCCGAACAGACCCGTCTTTCCGCCACGGATGTAGGGCTCGAGCAGGTCGACGGCCTTGATGCCGGTCTCGAAGATCTCGGTCTTGGTGGTGAGCTCGTCGAAACGGGGCGCTGCATGGTGGATGGGGTAGAACTCCTCCACCTCGGGCATGGGCTTGCCGTCGACGGGCTTGCCCATAACGTTCCAAATGCGGCCGAGCGTCTTGGGGCCAACGGGCATCTTCATGGGCTCACCGGTATCGGTGGCGATGAGGCCGCGCTGCAGGCCGTCGGTCGAGGACATGGCGACCGTGCGGACGACGCCGCCCGGAAGCTGGCTCTCGACCTCGAGGATCGTGCTCAGATGACCGATCGGGGTCTCGGCCTCGACCGTGAGCGCGTTGTAGATCGGGGGCACCGCGCCGTCAAACTTGACGTCGACGACAGGGCCGATGATTCGCACGATGCGACCATCACCGGCAGTCGTCTTCTTGGTGGCTTCCTCGACCGCAAGCTTTACGGTGTTATTAGCCATTACTGTTCCTCCAATGCTGAGGCTCCGCCGACGATCTCGTTAATCTCGGTCGTGATCGAAGCCTGGCGCACGCGACTATACGTGCGGGTAAGGGTCGAGATGATCGCGGTGGCGTTTTCCGTCGCGGAGTGCATGGCCTTGCGGCGTGCACCCTGCTCGGCAGCCGCCGAATCGATCAGGGCCTGGTAGATGACCGTCAGGATATAAGACGGCACAAGCTTGCCGAGAACATGCTCGGGAGAGGGCACGAACTCGAACGTGGACGAGATGCGCTTAGGGGCGTCGGTCTCGTTCTTACGCGGACCGTGGGCCATAGCGATCATCTCGGGGTCGAGCGGCAACAGATGCTCGACGCGAAGCTCCTGATCCACGCGGTTCTTGGCGTGGTGGTAGACAAGCTCGACACGGTCAAGCTCACCGGCACGATACGCATCGCAGATATGAGAGGAGATCATGCGGGCCTGATTGAAATCGGGCTCAGAGGAGTTGCCCTCAAAGTGCATGACGACGTTTGCGCGGTCACGGAAATACGTGGCCGGTTTGCGCCCACACGCGATGATCTCGCACTCGATGCCGTCGTTCGCCCAAGAAGCGGCGAGCTTTTCGGCCGTGCGCTCCACCGTCGTATTGAAACCGCCGGCAAGGCCGCGGTCCGAGGCAATAACGACAATCAGGCCATGCTTGACGCTCTCATGCTTCTGCAGCATGGGATCGGTGCCCGAACAGGAAGCGTCGCCGGCGACCGTCAACATGACGTCGGTCAGCGCCTCCTTATAGGGCTCGGCCTGCTTGGAGCGATCGAGGGCACGACGGATCTTGGCCGTAGAGACCATCTCCATCGTGCGCGTGATCTGCTTGGTCGTGGTAACCGAGGAGATTCGCTTCTTAATGTCGCGAAGGTTGGCCATGGGGCTTAGTTCTCCTCTGATCCAGAAACATCCGAATGGTGCTTGGCCATGAACTGCTGCTTGAAGTCGCCGATGACGCGCAAGAGCTCAGCCTTGGTGTCATCATCGATCTTCTTGGCGCGAACCTTGTCGAGCAGCGAACCAAAGCCATTGTCCATGTACTCGATGAGCTCGGCACGGAAGGGCAGCACGTCGGCGATCTCCAGGTCATCCAGGAAGCCCTCGTTGCCAGCGAACAGCGTAACGATCTGCTCGCCAACCTCAAACGGCTTGTAACGCGGCTGCTTCAGGAGCTCGGTCATGCGAGCGCCGTGGGTAAGCTGCTTTTGCGTGGCCTCGTCGAGGTCGGAGCCGAACTGCGTGAAGCCGGCGAGCTCCTGGTACGAAGCAAGGTCCAGACGGAGGTTGCCGGCGACCTGCTTCATGGCCTTGGTCTGTGCGTCGCCACCGACGCGGGACACGGAGATGCCCACGTCGACTGCCGGGCGCTGACCCTGGAAGAAGAGCTCGGACTGCAGGTAGATCTGACCATCGGTAATGGAAATGACGTTGGTCGGAATGTAGGCCGAGACGTCGCCGTCCTGGGTCTCGATGATCGGAAGAGCCGTCATGGAGCCATAACCGTTCTTCTTGGACATCTTGACGGCACGCTCGAGCAGACGAGAGTGCAGGTAGAAGATGTCGCCAGGATAGGCCTCGCGTCCGGGCGGACGATGCAGCGTCAGCGACATCTGACGGTAAGCCACAGCCTGCTTGGACAGGTCGTCGTAGATGACGAGCACGTGGCCGCCGGGGTTGGTCTCGCTGGCAGGCTTGCCGTCCTCGCCGTTGTACATGAAGAACTCGCCGATAGCGGCACCGGCCATAGGCGCGATGTACTGCATAGGGGCGGAATCGGCAGCGGTGGCCGAAACGATGATGGTGTAGTCGAGCGCACCGTGCTGAGCGAGGGTCTCGCGGATGTTGGCAACCGTGGAGGCCTTCTGGCCGATGGCGACATAGATGCAGACCATGCCCTTGCCGCGCTGGTTGAGGATAGCGTCGATGGCGATGGCGGTCTTACCGGTCTTACGGTCGCCGATAATGAGCTCACGCTGACCGCGGCCAATAGGCACCATGGAGTCGATAGCGAGCAGACCGGTCTGAACCGGCTCGCACACCGGGGTACGATCGATGACGCCGGGAGCCTTGAACTCGATGGGGCGACGGTGCGTGGCGACGATGTCGCCCAGGCCGTCGATGGGCTGGCCGAGCGGATTGACGACGCGGCCGAGCATGGCACGGCTCACGGGGATATCCATAATGCGGCCAGTGGTGCGGCACTCGTCGCCTTCCTTGATGGAGTCGACGGCACCAAACAGAACGGCGCCGACCTCGTCACGGTCAAGGTTCTGGGCAAGGCCGAAGACGGTCTCACCGGTATCGGAGCTCTTGAACTCCAGAAGCTCGCCTGCCATGGCGCTCTTGAGGCCGGAGACGCGCGCGATGCCGTCGCCTACCTCGTCGACCGTTGAAACCTCATGCGTATCGACCGTCGCGGAGAGGCTCGTGAGCTGCTCCTGCAGTTTCTTGGCGATATCCTGGGCATTGAGGGTTTCGGACATTAGGCTTCACCTCCGTACGAATTAGCAGAGTTTGCGAGGGTCTCCTGCGCGATGCGCAGCTGCGTCTTGACGGAAATGTCACGACGCTCGCCGCGGGCCTCGAGCACCAGGCCGCCCACGATAGACGGGTCGACCTGCTCGATAAGGAATACCTTGCGGCCGAAATCCTGCTCGCATTTCTTAGTGATGGTTTGACGCAGCTCGTCGTCGAGCGGGATCGCCGTGGTGACGGTCACGCCCACTACATCCTCGTCTTCCTCGGCAACATACTTAAAGGCAGCTGCCACCTTGGGAAGAAGGTCGAGCTGGTCGCGCTTGGACATGGTGTCGAGCACGGCGATGATCTCGGGGCTGGCAGAAGCCAAGCGCTCGATCATCTCGAGGTCCTCGAACACATGGTTCTCGGCCTTAGCGGCTTCCAGAAGGGAGCGCGCGTAGGTCTCGAGCACCTTGTCCTGATAGCGGCTAGTCGGCATTCAGGCTACCTGCTTCCTGGATGTAGCGCTCGATGAGCTTCTTCTGCTCGGCATCGTCCTCGAGTGCCTCGCCCACGATCTTGGTGGCGACGGCAACGGACAGGTCGGCGATGGAGCTCGCGGCACCGGCGTAAATGGACTTGCGCTCGTCCTCGACGGTCGTATGGGCCTTGGCGATGATCTCCTCGGCCTCCTTGTGAGCAGCCTCGATGATACGGGCGCGCTCGGACTCGGCGTCCTTACGGGCCTCGAGAACGATGTCGGCAGCCTGACGACGGGCGTCGGTGACGATCGAGTCGGACTCAGCGCGCTTGGCGATAGCCTCCTGCTTGGTCTTCTCGGCCTCGTCGAGGCTCTCCTCGATCTTCTTGCCGCGCTCCTCCATGGTTTTCATGATGCCCGGCAGGGCGACCTTGGCCAGCACGATCCAGATAATCAGGAAGGCGATAAGCGCCGGGATGAACTCCGCCATCTTAGGGATGAGGATGTCCGCACCGGCAGCGCCGTCCTCGGCGAACGCGGAAACCGGCATGAGCAGCGCGGCCGCGGACGCGGAGAGTGCGATCGCGCTCTTCTGGGATGAAAGATTCATACTTGACGCTCCGTGCTATTTAACGATCAGCGCGACAACGAAGCCGATCAGAGCCAGAGCCTCGCCGAAGGCGGAGCCCATGATGAAGACGGTGAACACGCGGCCCTGGACCTCAGGCTGACGGGCCATAGCACCCGTAGCACCCAGAGCAGACAGGCCGATAGCAAGACCAGCGCCGATAACACCGAGACCGTAACCGATAACTCCCACGATTCCTCCTTTGTCGTGCGTGTCTTATTTCACGCAGGATAACCTTTTTATAACTGCCGGGCTCCATGGGTACGGGCACCGGCGGTTTAACGAATTGCCTTACCTTTAAGGCGCGAACGGAAGACTACTCCTCCTCTGCGACCTCCTCTGCCTCGGAGACATACACGGCGGTAAGGACCGTGAAGACGTAAGCCTGGATGGCGCCGACCACAAGCTCGATCGCATAGATCAGGATGAGGATGGCAAGCCAGGCCAGCGAAGGCAGGGCGCCGACGGCGTGCGCCGCGGAAACCTGCTGAAGCAGCGGCTGCATGAACATGCTCGCCATGATGGCGAACGAGCCCATGACCACGTGTCCTGCGAACATGTTGCAGAACAGACGGACGGCGAGCGTGATGAGGCGCAGGAAGGTCGAGAAAAGCTCGACGACCCACACGAGCACGTTCATCGGGAAGCTCACGCCCTGCGGGGCGAGGCTCTTGATGTAGCCGATCACGCCGTGAGCCTTGCATCCGTAGTAGATGAAGTACACGAAGGCGAAAATGGCGAGTGCGGCGGTGGAGCCGATTGCGCCGGTGCCGGGCTTCATTCCCGGGATCAGGCCGATCATGTTATTGATCAGGATGAACAGGAAAAGCGAGCACAGGAACGGGAAGTGCTTCTTCCAGTTCTCACCCACGACACCCTTGCCGATATCGTTCTCGACGTACTCGATGATGTACTCGAAACCGTTGACGAAGAAGCCCTTGGGAACCAGGGTCTGCTTCTTCTTGAACACGGCCAGGACGATCAGGAGCACGATCGTGGAGACGATCAGCCAAAACGAGTACTGCGTGATGCCGCAGCTCAGATCGCCCACGACAGGGGTGGAGCTGAACTCGCTGACCAGATGATTAATCTCATCAGGCAGCTTTTCAAAAATTTCCACGACTTACCTTTCGACCTCATGAGGATCTCGCAGCGCCTTGGCGACACGAACCGCGCAGGCGGCCATAAAGGCCACGAAGCCGATCGCCTCGCCCAGGAGGAACATGCGAAATGCCTCTCCGAACAACACAAACACAACCAAGGTAAAGACGAGCAGGGCGATTGCCGAGACCGCCAGACTCACCATACCCTTGAGCATGTCCGCATTCTGCTTATCGTCAAGAACCGGCTTGAGCGTAAAGACAAAGGGAAGGAAGGCAATTGCGCCCGCGATGGCGCCTGCAACGATAGCGAGCAGATCGGCTATCTGAAACACTGGCGTCCTCACTTTCCTTTTTAACGCCTCACAGAACAGTTCCCGCCAAACATTGGTGACTATTGTACGAGCCAATCGTTAAAGTACAACCGAAAAAGCATCGGTTAATACGCACCTGTTCGTTTTCTTAAGACCTTCTTTATGCCGCAGGTACGGTAATACGTTTTTCTCGAACCCTGCAGGGCAAAACGTCCGTTAACAGGAGTGCGCGCGGTCGCCTTTTGTTCGTCCGCGCGCACCGTTTCTTCGTATTTGCAGCCGCGGCCGTTTAGCCCAGCGACTAGAGCGTGCCGTAGATGCGGTCGCCGGCGTCGCCGAGGCCGGGAACGATGTAGGCGGCCTCGTTGAGATGGTCGTCGATGGCGCACGTATAAATATGTACGTCGGGGTCCTTTTCGGTCAGCGACTTGAGACCCTCGGGTGCGGCGACGATACACAGCATGCGGATGTCCTTGACACCGCGCTCGCGCAGGTAGCTGACGGCCATTTCGGCCGAACCGCCCGTGGCGAGCATGGGGTCGACAACCAGGCAGATGCGCTGGTCGATATCCTTGGGCATCTTGCAGTAATACTCATGCGGCTCGTGGGTGACCTCGTCGCGCTCCATACCGATGTGGCCCACGCGGGCAGAGGGTACCAAGTCGAGGATACCGTCGACCATGCCAAGGCCTGCACGCAGGATGGGAACGATGGCGAGCTTCTTGCCGGCGAGCTGCTTAAACGTGGCGGTGGTGATGGGGGTCTCGACCTCGACGTCTTCCATGGGCAGGTCGCGCATGGCCTCGTAGCCGTCAAAAAGCGCGAGCTCGCGCACGAGCTGGCGGAACTGATTGGTGCCGGTGCTCTTGTCGCGCAGGATCGACAGTTTGTGCTGGACGAGCGGGTGATCGACAAGGGTCACACGGGACGTATCGTAGGTGACGGTCATGGGTTGATTGCCCCTTTCGTTGCGGCCGCAAAACGGCCTTGCTGACAAGGTGTGCAGCAATGTTGCCGCCGCACGCCATGCATTAGTTTAGCGGTTTGTTGTATCGAGCAGCCCATCGCAGCCCTACTGTGAGGTGCTGAGCGAGCGCCTGACTGCATCACGCCAGCCCGCAAGGTTTTGCTCGCGGCGCTCGGCGGACATGTGGGGAAGGAAGGTCCTAACGATCTGGGCATTTTGCTCCAGCTCTTCCAGGTCTTCCCAATAGCCGACGGCAAGACCCGCCAAGTACGCGGCACCGATTGCCGTGGTCTCCACCGTCTCGCATTGCAGCACGGGGATATCCAGCAGGTCGGCCTGGAATTGCATGATGAACTCGTTGCGCGAGGCACCGCCATCGACAGACAGGCGTTCAATCGAAAGCCCCACGTCCTGCTCCATGGCGCGCAGCACGTCGTAGCTCTGATATGCCATGGATTCGCAGGCGGCACGTACGATGGTCGCACGGCTCGAGGCGCCGGTCAGACCGCACACGATACCGCGAGCATGCGGGTCCCACCAGGGAGCACCCAAACCCGCAAAGGCGGGAACGAAGTAGCAGCCCTCGTTGTCGCTAATCGAAGCGGCGAGTTGTGCCGACTCGCTCACGCTCGAGATGATGCCCATGTTGTTGCGAAGCCAGTTCATCGTTGAGCCGGCGGCAAAAATAGAGCCCTCGAGCGCATAGCTGACTTTGCCGTCCGCAGCGATACCGATGGTGGAGACCAGGCCATTCTTGGATTCGACGATCTCGTCGCCGGTGTTCATGAGCATAAAGCAACCCGTGCCATAGGTGTTTTTGGTCTGGCCGGGACGGAAACAGCAGTGGCCGAACAGCGACGCCTGTTGGTCACCCGCCACGCCCATGATGGGCGGCATGTTGGTCATGATGTCGCTCGCGACGCGGCCGTAGTCGCCCGAGCTCCAGCGAACCTCGGGCATCATGGAACGTGGAACGTCAAAGAGTGCCAGCAGGTCGTCGTCCCAATCGAGCGTATGGATATTAAAGAGTGCCGTGCGGCTGGCATTGGTGTAGTCGGTGGCAAAGACCTGGCCGCCGGTGAGGTTGTAGATGAGCCAGGTGTCGATGGTGCCAAACATGAGGTCGCCCGCCGCCGCGCTTTCGCGTGCGCCGTCGACGTTGTCGAGAATCCACTGCACCTTGGAGGCCGAGAAATACGGGTCGAGCGTGAGTCCCGTGCGGGAGCGCACCAGCCCTTCTGCGCCCTGCTCGACAAGCTCGTCGATCAGAGGTGCGGTACGGCGGCACTGCCATACGATAGCGTTATAGATCGGCTGACCGCTCACGCGATCCCAGACCACCGTGGTCTCGCGCTGGTTGGAGATGCCGATGGCGGCAATGCGGTCGGAGTGGATACCGCTCTTAAACTGGACTTCCATCATGACGGCGATCTGACTAGCAAGGACCGCCATGGGGTCTTGCTCCACCCAGCCGGGACGCGGGAAGCTGGTTTTGACGCTGCGACGTGCCTGCGCGACGATGCATCCGTACTCGTCGACGATGGTCGCAAGTACCGAGGTGGTGCCGCAGTCGAGCGCCATGATGTAGGAACCGCCAAAGTCAAACGAGGCATCTTCCATGCCCAGGCTGCCCAGATTCAACGACATCGCTTAAACCTTTCTATTGCATCGGGTCGGACAGGACCCGTTCGATCTCTGATGCGGGAAGTGCGCCTTGGCGCAGGATCTGGAGCTCGCCGTGCTGAAACGACACGATGGTCGAGGCGTCGCGACACGGGGTCTCACCGGCGTCGACGGCAACATCGACCCCCTCCAGGATGCGACCCTCCACCGTGATAAAACTTGCCGGCGCGGGCGCGCCATGCGTGTTGGCGCTGGTGCAGGCAAGGGGGCTGCCACAGGCGCGAATGAGCGCCTGCACCACGGGCGAGGCCGAAGCGCGAAGTGCCACCGTGTCGTCGGCAGCGCGCATAAAGGTCGGCACGCAGGGGGCTGCCTTGACCACGATAGTCAGGGCTCCCGGCCAGCATCGTCGCGCGAGTATGCGGGCATCTTCCGGGATATCCACGCCATAGCGGTCGAGTGCTTCGACGCCATCGACCAGCCAAGCGACGGTTTGCGTGAGTTCACGTTGCTTGAGAGTGAAGATACGGCGATAGCCGGTGCCGAGCGCAGGGACTGCGGCGCCATTGACGGCAGCCTGCGGATCGCGCGGCCACGATGGGAATTCGCTTGTATCTTGGGGCACGGCGTCCGAGAAGGCGTTGACTGCCACGGCGACACCGTAGACGGTCTCGGTCGGGATCAAAGCCAGGCCGCCGCGGCCGAGCACCTCGGCCGTGCGCTCGACGGCAAGCCGATGCGGCTCGCGCGTTCCCTCGTATACCCGATAGACCGTCTGCATGTGTATGCCAGCCCCTTACGCTCTGGTGCAAGTTTGTTTACTGTGGGGCATTCTCGCACGAAACGTTCAACCTATTTGCCCAGAGCGCATGTTGGTTTGGTGAGCGGCTCTAGTAGTCGGTGAAAGTGAGGGGGTTATTGGACTGCGACGAACTTCTTTGGCCTGCCGGCGTGGCGTTCTTGGGCGGCGTAGCGCTCGATGCTGCCTATCGTTATCATCCGACGGCCGTCGACGAGTTCAACATCGAGCTTTCCGGCTTTGACCAGCGCGGTAATCCGCGGAGCGGAGACTTTGAGGTCCAGCGCTGCGTCTTTAAATGTTCGGCACGCCGCTTCCCAAGCGTCCTCGTGGTCGATTTCGACTGAAAGGGCCACGACCTCGGCCGAGCGTTCGTACCCTGCCGGAGTCAAACCGTTGTTGAGGTCATCGGCCAAAAACGCCATCAGCGCCTCGGTGGCATGGGCAATCGCTTCTTCGCGCGTATCGCCATCGGCAAAGGCGCCGGGAATCTGCGGGAAGCTAGCGCAGTAACCATCGTCTTCTTTTATGAGAACGCAGTCATAGGTAAATCGCTGCCTCATTTTGCCTCCAACTACCATCCAGCTTGGCGACGAATACTTGCCCACGTGCCCTTCTTTGGTCGATCACCACCAGAGCCGTTCACGGTGACAACGCGGTCACCAGAAACATACTTAGCATGACTACCGACTTGCGCGACCTTCACGAATCCATCGTGCTTGAGTAGGGCAATGATTTCCCGAAAGGTAGGAGGTTGCATGGGCCGACCTCTTTCAGCCGTCCTAATTATAAACTACTTTATAATTTTTGCTAACCAGTTAATAAATATTACTGGCGCTGTTTGGGCTCGGTGACGATGGCTCGGACGATGCGGGGGCGATCGGTGAGGTCGTGGACGATGCGCACGTCCGACAGACCCGCTTGGCGGCAGAGCTCGGCCGCAGCGTCGAGCGCGCCCTCGTAGAGCTCGCAGGCAAAGAGGCCGCCGGCGCGCAACATGTAGGGCGCCGCGTTGAGCAGGCGGCGGAAGATATCGAGGCCGTCGGCGCCACCCTCGAGCGCCAGATCGGGCTCAAAGTCCTTGACCTCGTGCGGCAGCGAGCGCATGACATCGGTGGGGATGTAGGGCGGGTTGGAGACGAGTACGTCAAAGGTGCCCCACTCTTCGCGGGGAATGGAGCTCACCAGGTTTGTGAGGCTGAAGGCAACCTCGTCGGACGTGAGGCCAAGCGCATCACGGTTCTTGGTAGCAAGGTCGATGGCGCGCGGCTCGATATCGGTAGCAGTGCAGGTAACGTGGCCGCGGCGCTCCCAGGCAAGGGAGAGCGAAATGCAGCCCGTGCCGCAGCCGACCTCGAGAACGCGGGCAGTGCGGGGCTCAGCTGGGGCAGATACGTTGGCCTCGGCGGCATCTTGCGCGGGAGTCGCCTGTTGGTCGTTGTCCTCAATGGCGATGCCGTATTCGTCGAGCTCGGGCTCGGGGGTTTCCATGGCCTCTGCTTCTGCCGCTTCGGCTTCTGCCGCCTGCGCGGCGGCTTCCTCGGCCTCGCGATCGGCCAGTTCCTCGGCATAAGCGCGACTGCCCAGCACATCGCCGCCTAGCGCCGCCTCGTCGGCAGCTGTGAGGTTGGCGGCACGGCGCTCGGCCGTCGCTCGCTCGTCGGCCAATGCGGCCTCGGCCTTGCGTGCCTCCTCGACCTCATCGTTCCAAGGCAGCTCAACACGCTGACGGGCAGCGGCCTCGGGGCTCAGTACCTCGGCATCCAGATAATTGAGGACTTCCTCGACGAGCATCTCGGTCTCGGGGCGCGGAATGAGCACACCGGGGGCGCACGCGACGTCGATCATGCGAAACTGCGTGCTGCCCGTGATGTATTGCAGCGGCTCGCCCTTAGCGCGGCGGACAACGGCCGCATGCATGGTCTCGAGCTGGGCCGCGTTAAGCGTCTCGTCCATACGCATATATAGGTCAATGCGCGCCAGGCCCGTGGCGGCGCACAGCAGCCACTCGGCAGAAAGACGGGGATGCTCCTCGCCGCGCTCGGCCAGGTACTCCTTGGTCCACTCGAGACAACGCTTGATGGTCCAAATCTCGTTTGCCATGGGGCCCTCCCCTCTTAAGCGCCGGACGGCGCGCGAATGTCGGAGCAGATTGTACGCGAGGCCAGCGCATGGCAAGGGGCGATTGAAGGCGATTATCGAGAATCAGCCCAGAATTTTGCTTGGAACCTGCCTAAAATGTTCATTCGTCGACGTCTAAATCTGCATTCGTCAAGCTTTTGGCAAGGTTGACCCAAAACTGACCAATATCTAACCAAGAACTTGCCAGATCACTTGACGCGCGACGCATCAAAAATCGCCCCGCGACTTCTCGGACGCTTTTTCGAGCAATATTTTCGATAGCGGATATATGCCGCTAATTTCTTTGAGCAGGTAGCCGGCTTAATGGCCATCAAAGCCGATTAAATAACATCTCAAAGCAATGTACCCAACCTAGTCATTTAAGAACGTCCCCAATGACTACATCCAAGGCGCCGCAGGTAGAGGACGGACAGCGAAAACGCCCCTAAGCGAGCAAGGTGACGTGAAAGAGGAGGGAAGCGTACTTCGGTACGCGACCGACGATTGAACGTCAGATTGCCGCTTAGGGGCGTTTGCAGCGTCGAGTCGTTACGGCGTTTGGTAAAACGCCGTAACTTAAACGGCCTGTGCCAGCTTCTCGGCACGCTCGGCGGCGGCGAGCGCCTCGATGACGGTGCCGAGCTGGTCGCCCAGGAGGACGCCGTTGTAGGTGGAGTTGAAGCCGATGCGGTGATCGGTCACGCGGTCCTGGGGCTGGTTGTAGGTACGGATCTTCTCGGAACGGTTGCCGTGGCCGATCTGGCTCTGGCGCTCGGCACCGAGCTCTGCCTGCTGCTTCTCGAGCTCCATCTCGTACAGACGGGCGCGCAGCATCTGCATGCAGACTTCGCGGTTCTGGATCTGGGAGCGCTGTTCCTGCGACTGCACCACGGTGTTGGTGGGCAGGTGGGTGATGCGCACGGCGGAATAAGTGGTGTTAACGCACTGACCGCCAGGACCGGAGGCGCAGTAGGTGTCGATGCGCAGGTCGGACTGGTTGATCTGGACGTCGATCTCCTCGGCTTCGGGAAGTACGGCGACGGTCGCCGTGGAGGTCTGGATACGGCCCTGGGACTCGGTCTTGGGAACGCGCTGGACGCGGTGCACGCCGGACTCGAACTTCATGACGGAGTAGACGCGGTCGCCCTCGACCTTGAACTCGATGGACTTAAAGCCGCCGGCCTCGCTGGGGCTGGAGTCGAGCACGGTGGTCTTCCAGCCGCGCGACTCGCAGAAGCGCTGATACATCTTGTACAGATCGCCGGCAAAGATAGCCGCCTCGTCGCCACCAGCGGCGGAGCGAATCTCGACGATGGTGTTCTTGTCGTCGTTGGGGTCGCTCGGGATGAGCATGTACTTAATGTCTTCCTCGAGCTGGGGAAGCTTGGCCTCGTTTTCGGAGATGTCCATCTGGAGCATCTCCTTCTCATCGGCATCGGTAGTATCGTGGAGCATTTCCTTGGCAGCCTCGATGTCATCGAGCGCGCCGATGTACTCGCGCGAGGCAGCGATGAGGTCGGACTGGTGCGCGTACTCCTTGTTGAGACGCGTGAACTCCTTGATATCGGAAGCGACGGCCGGGTCGGAAAGCTTTTTCTCGAGCTCCTCGTAGGCCTTGATGATCTTTTCGAGCTTGTCGCGCATGACGGGACTCCTTTATATGCGTGAAGGTGAAAATCGGCAGAATTGATGGGGCGCACGGCGCCATTGCGGGGGTAAGTCCAGCTAGAGCATGTCGATCTTCAGATACATGCGCATCCCTTCGCGTACGGGGTACATAGTTGCGGTCTAACCCATACATGATAGCGTGCGCAGGCAAACCTGCATATAACCCGCACGGAATCCGACAAAGGGAGAGTCCCTTTGTCGGATTCTAGAGCGTATGGAGCAGGGCGATGAGGAAGCGAACACCCTGGAGGTAGGCGCGGCGGGTGATGCGCTCGTTGGTGCCGTGGACGCCGCGGTCGCACTCGTCATCGTCGACCACAAACGCCGAAAAACGAATGCATTCGGAGCAAATGTGCTGGTAGTTGGCAGCGTCGGTCGCGCCGATCACGGTCGAGGGGACAATCGCCAACGGCTCGGATGATCCGTTTTCCTCCGTCCCCTTTGGATCGCAGAAATAGCGGGCGGCGATGGAGCGAACCGCCTCGAGGCCGGGACCACCGATGCGCGGGGACGGCGAGGGCTCGGAGCTGCCGGGGCCCAGCTCCACTTCGACACGACCGGCAAGGTCCGCCCCGGCAACCGCCTCACGGCAGCGCGCCACAACGTCGGCCACACTCGTGCCCTCGAGCATGCGGAAATTGATACTGGCCCACATATCCTGCGGCATTACGTTGGCGCCGGCGCTGCCTCCCTCGATCTGCGTGGGCGCGCAGGTGGTCGTCACCAGCGGATAGAGCTTTTTGCTGGCGAGGCACTCGCGCACGATGGCATCCCCGTTGGCGGCAATCTCATCCGCCGTGTAGAGCCCCAGCTCGACAAGCTGCGCGGCAAGCAGATCGGTCACGCGCGTCGGCCACTCGATATCGCAGATTGCGGCGATGGCACGGCTGAGCACCTCGAGCGACGTGCCGCCGTAGGGGTTAGACGAATGCCCGCCCGCGCTCTTCGTCTTGAGCACGATATCGGCATAGCCCTTTTCGGCCAGGTCGGCATGCATAAGCCAGCCCTCGCCCGCGCCGTACTCGGCAGCCGAAACGATACGGTAGTCGCCCTCGTCGATCAGAAACTCGAGCTCAACACCGCGCTCCTCGAGCACGCGGCCGATAGCTCCAGCGCCGTACTGCGTGGTTTCCTCGTCCTGGCCAAAGGCGAGCAACAGCGAACGCTTGTGCTCCCAACCGTGCGCCAACGCATACTCAACCGCCTCGAGAATGCCTGCGACCTGATCCTTCATGTCGATAGCGCCGCGACCCCAAATGTAGGTGTCGTCCACCTGTCCGCTAAAGGGGGCGTGCGTCCAGTCGGCCTCGGTACCCGGCACCACGGGGACCACGTCCATGTGGCCCATGAGCATGACGGGTTTGAGGGAGGAGTCGGAACCGCCAAGCGTCACCAACAGCGAATGGCCGACAAGCTCGACCTCGCCCGCCGCAAATACGTGCGGCCAGGCCTGCTGCATATACGCGCGCAGGTCGTCGAAGGGCTGCCAATCCACCGCCTCGGCATCCATGCTCGAAATGGTCGGAAACGACAGCACGCGGCCCAAGCGCTCGCACGCGCCGGCCTCGTCTATATCGGCAAAATCGTCCTCATGCGCAAAGAAGCGCCAAACCTCGGCCATGACATCCTTTCGATTGTGACGACAAAGGCCGCCCCACGGGAGCGGCCCTGCAACGTAAGCGTTTGCGGTCGGTTATTTGTCCTCGAGATAGCGAGAGAGGAACTCGCGGGTGCGCTGGTGTTTGGGGTTGCCGAAGAGCTCGACCGGCGCAGCGTCCTCGAGCACCACGCCCTTGTCCATAAAGACCACGCGGTCGGATACGGTTCGGGCAAAGGCCATCTCGTGCGTGACGACGACCATGGTCATGCCGTCGGCGGCGAGCTTGCGCATGACCTCGAGCACCTCGCCCACGATCTCGGGGTCGAGCGCTGAGGTCGGCTCGTCAAACAGCATGATCTGCGGATTCATGCACAGGGCACGAGCGATGGCCACGCGCTGCTTTTGACCACCGGACAGGCGACCCACGGCGGCGTGCGCGAACTTTTCGAGTCCCACGCTGGTCAGATGCTCCATCGCGACCTTCTCGGCCTCGACCTTGCTCATCTTTTTGAGCGTGACGGGCGCGAGCGTGCAGTTGTCGAGCACGTCCATGTTGTTGAACAGGTTGAAGCCCTGGAACACCATGCCGATGTCCTCGCGCAGTTTATTGATATTGCAGCGCTCGGCCGTGAGGTCCTGGCCGTGGAACCAGATGTGGCCCGCGTCCGGGGTCTCGAGCAGGTTGAGGCAGCGCAGGAAGGTCGACTTGCCCGAGCCCGAGGCGCCGATGATGGTGACGACCTCGCCGGGATTGACGGACAAGTCGATGCCCTTGAGTACCTCGAGCGAGCCAAAGCTCTTGCGCAGGCCCTCGACGCGGATAAGCGGCTCTTGGTTTTGCACGGCTGCCGCAGTGCCGGTAGTGGCGGTATCTGCCATGATGATTCTCCTCGTCTTAAGCCTAGTTAGAGCTGGGCAGCGTGGCCGGAGCCTCGGCGCCGAGCTTTTTGCCAAAGGCCTCGAGCAGGCGGCTCGCCACGAGCGTCAGGATCAGATAGACCACAAGCGCCACGCAGTAGACCTCCATCTGGCGGTAGTACACGCCGGAGACGGTGGTGGTGGCGTACATGAGGTCGAACACGCCGATGACCGAGAGCACCGACGAATCCTTGATGTTGATGATGAGCTCGTTGGTGAGCGCCGGGATCGCGTTTTTAATACCCTGAGGGAACACGACCTTGCGCATAGCCTGCCACTGCGACAGGCCCAGCGAGCGCGCAGCCTCGGCCTGGCCGGGATCGATGGACTCGATGCCGCCGCGCAGGACCTCCATCATGTAGGCGGTAGAGTTGAGCGAGATGGTGACGAGGCCAGCAGTGAAGGTACTCCAGATCTGGTTGGCCTGGGCGGTCTCGAAGCCCATGCCGCGCAAAACGGTGAAGCCCGCGTAATAGATGAGTAGGCCCTGGACCATCATGGGCGTGCCACGCACGATGGTGGAGTAGATGGTCGCAAAGCCTCGGCCAATGCTCTTAAAGAAGCGCACCAAGTCGTTGTCCACGCGATCGAAGGTCTGAATGCGCAAAAACACAAAGAGCAGCGCAAGGAAAAAAGCGATGACGGTACCGAAGGTCGCAAGTGCGATGGTGATCTCGATGCCGCGGATAAAGAAGTCCCCGCTCTTGTAGGTCATGTAGACCAGGCTCGACAAAAAGTCGCTGGGGTTGGAGTCCGAGACAATACTCACCTGCACCAGGTCGATAAACGACATGACGCAGCGGTCGACAAAGAAGATCGCCGCGATGACGACCACGACATAGCTGCCCAGGCGCGCGCCGCGACGGAAACGCTCGGATGCAAACGGTGACTTTTCGCGATAGTCGCTCCAGTGCATAACCTTGGTGACGAGCGCTGCCGCCGACACGACGATCCAGGCCCAAAGAATCGCCCAAAGGCAATCTTGGAAGATGCCGGTGGGCGCCAAAAAGCTCAGCGGCGTGGGGTTGCGCTGGCTAAATGCCAAGCCGAGCGCCGCGATAACGCTCGTGCCCAGGTACACATAACGGTGGTCGGCCTTGATAAAGGAGGCCAGACGATTGATGCCTTTCATGCTGCCTCCCTATGCCGGCTGACGGTCGAGGCACGCGTCCCACATCTGGTCGCGCTCCTCCTGGCTGATGCCCTTGAGCGTCTTATCGATAAGTTTGAGCAGCTTGTCCGAGCCCTTGCGGCAGCCGACGTTTGCCGTAACCTCCTGCTTAAAGCCCTCGCCCTCCGCAAAGCGAATGGGCACGATGCCCGGGTTTTGGGCCATATAGCCCTTCTCGTTTTCGGTGTTGTAGGTCACAGCGTCACAAGTGCCCTGCAGCAGGTTCGAGAACACCGTGGGTACCGAATCGACCGGATTTTTGTGGACGACGCCCGGGATCTCGTCAATGACGGTGTCGAGCATCGTGTCCTTTTGGCCGAGCACCGTGGCGCCGCTAAAGTCGCTGAGCTTGGTCGCGTTTTGGTAGGGCGAGCCCTCTTTTACGAATAGGCCAAAGTAGCCGATAAAGTACGGATCGGAAAAGCCGACGGACTCCTCGCGCTCGGGCGTGGCGCTCATGCCGGCAATGATGAGGTCGATCTGGCCATTGTTAAGTGAATCGATGAGGCCCGAGAAGCTCTGCTTGACGGCAACGGGCTCACCGCCAAGGGCCTTGCAGACGATCTTGGCGATCTGCACGTCGTAGCCGTCGGCATAAGCGCCCTGCACGTTATCGATGGGGATCGTGAACTCGCTGGCCTCGGAAACCTGCCAGTTGTACGGGGCGTAGGCCGCCTCCATGCCAATGCGGATCTTATCCTTGCCGATAACGGAATCGGACAGGTCGTCGCGACCGCCGCCTGTCGTGGGCTGAACTACTTCCAGCGTGGAGGGGCGCTGGCAACCGGCAAGTGCGCCGGCGACGACAGAAGCGCTCGCAGCGAGAGCGCTACCCAAAAAGATGCGACGACTGCACACCGGCTGTGGATGCGCGTCGCGTTGATGGGGAGAA
>CABUMZ010000014.1 GCA_902492825.1 uncultured Collinsella sp. | reverse complement strand
CCATAATCCTGCTCTCGTTTTTGGGCTTTTTGCTGATTGCGGGCGTGGCATTTGGCATCGGCATGGTCGGCAACGTCAACCGCTGGCTGTCCGATCTGCCCGACTACACCGACGCCAACGCGTATCTGGTGAGCGAGCCCACCGAGATCGTCGACTGCAACGGCAACAAGATCGCGAGCTTCTACACGCAAAACCGCAAGTCCATCACCAAGGACGAGGTCTCCCCCTACGTGCTGCAGGGCACCGTTGACGTCGAGGACGAGCGCTTCTACGAGCACGGCGGTATCGACCTGTGGGGTATCGCGCGTGCTGCGGTGGCAACCCTTGGCGGCGGGCACGAAGGCGCCTCGACTATCACCCAGCAGCTGGTGCGCAACACCATCCTGCAGGAGGAGCAGTTCGACTCGACCATCGAGCGTAAGGTGCGCGAGGCCTACATCGCCGTAAAGATGGAGGACATGTACTCCAAAGACGAGATCCTCATGATGTACCTCAACACCATCTATTACGGTCACGGCGCCTACGGCATCGAGGCCGCAGCCGAGACCTACCTGTCCAAGAGCGCCGCCGACCTCACCCTGAGCGAAGCCGCACTGTTGATCGGCCTTCCCAACTCGCCTTCGCAGTACGACCCCACGGTCAATCCCGATCTGGCACTGTCTCGCCGCAACAAGGTCCTCGACAACATGTTGCGCCTGGGCCACATTACGCAGGAGGAGCACGATGCCGCACAGGCCGAGCCCATCACCCTCAACGTGACCGAAATCTCGGGCAGCGGCGTCGACGTATACTCGCAGCCCTACTTTGTCGCCTATGTTAAGCAGCTGCTGGAGCAGGAGTTCTCGACCGACGTGCTCTTTAAGGGCGGCCTGACCGTCAAGACCACCATCGACCCCACGATGCAGCAGGTAGCAGAGAATGCCGTCCGCGAGCAGCTCGACACGCTCTCGCTCGACGGCCTGGACATGGGCATGGTCGTCGTCGACCCCAAGACCGGCTACATCAAGTGCATGGTGGGCGGCTACGACTACAACGCCGACGAGAACCATGTGAACCACGCTACGGCGAAGCGCCCCGTTGGCTCCACCTTCAAGGCCTTTACGCTGGCAACTGCCATCCAAAACGGCATGAACCCCAACGTCACCCTCAACTGCAACTCGCCGCTCAAGGCCAAGGGCACCACGACCGAGGTCCAAAACTACGCCAACCATAGCTATGGCAACATCACGCTTAAGCAGGCGACAGCATACTCCTCCAACACCGGCTACATCCAGGTGGCGGAAGCCGTCGGCAACAGCAAGATCATCTCGCTCGTCAAAAAGCTCGGCATCGATCCCGCCAAGGACAACATCGAGGACGTTCCCGTCATGACGCTCGGCACCGGCTCGATCTCGCCGCTCGAGATGGCTGCCGCCTACGCGACGTTTGCCAACGGCGGCTACTATCGCCAGCCGATCGCCATCACCGAGATTGACTCTCGTACCGGTTCGGTGCTGTACCAGCACACCGACAATCCCTCACAGGTGCTCACCGAGGGCGAGGCCGCCGCGGTCACCGATGTTCTGTCCGGCGTCATGCAGGGCGGCGGTACGGGCGCTGCTGGCGCCCTGAGCGTCAACCAGCCCTATGCCGGCAAAACGGGCACCACCGACAACACCACCAACCTGTGGTTCTGCGGCTATACCCCGCAGCTGGCGTGCGCCCTGTGGACCGGCTATTCCGCGGGCGAGATCCCCATCCAAAAATACGGCACGGACCTGCTGGGCGACAGCACCAACCTGCCTGTCTTTAAGCGGTTTATGAACACCGTTCTGACCGGTACCGAGCGCGAGGAGTTTGCGACCGGAACGGCGCCCACCTACAAGAACAACAGCGTCTGGAAGTTCTACGGCACCAACAACGCCAAGAAGACGGAAAACGACGACAAGGACAAGGACGAGAACGAGGACGAAGAGGAAACTACCACAACGACTACCACGACGACCACGACCACCGAGACCACGGGCGGCGACACCACCGGCGACACCGGTACGACCGGTGGCTCGACTGGCGGCTCCACTGGTGGTTCGACCGGCGGCGATGGCGGCACGCCTACGCCTACGCCCACTCCCGACCCCTCGCCCACGCCTGACGATACAGTCGGCTAGAAATCATCCAGCCATATGCAACAAGGCCCCCGAGCAGCCTATTGAACTGCTCGGGGGCCTTTTAGTTTGAAGCGACCTGGTGGGCGGTCTTTATACCGGCAAACATAAAGGGGGTACCGACCAACGTCGATACCCCTTACAAGCCACGATGTCAGCGCGCACAGTGCCGAGCGCACGACCCGCACGCCTACTTGCGAGAATTGCTCAGCTTATTGATCAGCGCCTCGAGACGCTCGCCGTCCTCGGCCGTCTGGGCAATAACCAAAATCGTATCGTTGCCGGCAAGCGAGCCAAGCACATCGGGCAACTCTGCCGCATCAACGGCGGCGGCGATGCCGGAAGCCGTGCCAGGCTGAGCCTTGATCATAACCAGATTATCGGTGCGCAGAACGCCCGTAACGAGCTCGGAAACCATACGCTGCAGGTGCAGGTCCTCTGCCAGAACATAGATGCCCTCAGGGAGCTTACGCAGCCCCATATCGGCAATATCGCGAGAGACAGTCGCCTGCGTGCAATCAAAGCCCATAGCACGGAGCTCATCGACCAGCACGCGCTGCGTGCGGACGTCCTTATTGCGCACAATATCTCTAATGGCATCCTGGCGCCCATTGCGTTTTTTAGCCATACAAACCCTCTCTCCAAAAGATGGCGGAGACAATCAATTAGTGATTGAATAGTTTAACGCTATTTGAAGGCTTTTGTGTATAAGAACGCATTTCGAAACAATTCTATGCAAATTTGTTTCGAGATGAGCCGTTTAGGCGGTTTTTGCGCCCGTCCGGTTAAGAAAAGCTGCCAGATGCGTACACATCACGCAGCGCGCGGGCTTGGCGCTGGCGATCGGCCCAAACAACAGACCGAGCCCCCGATGGTTATCCTTGAGCGCGGCGACCATCTGACGGGTTCGAGGCGCCTCGAGCATATCACGCATGCGGGCGGAGCGCTCGATTGACGACACCCCATGCGGACTCAGACACAAATTCTCGATGCAGGCGACCAGTCCGGCAAAGTAGAACTTTTGGCTTGCCAGCTTGAGCCGACCACCGCTATCTGCTTCCGAGAGTGAGTCCGCAAGCTCGTCGAGCGCTCGAGTGTCATCGGATATCCTGGCATACATGGTGGGATCAAAGGCATCTGTAAGCTTAGGTGCCACCGCGTGGAAACAAGCGTCGCCGCAGCCGGACACGAATCGTGCCTGCGAGAGCGCATAAGCCATAAACTCAACCGTACGGTACGCCTTGCCGCGCGACAGGCATGCCTCAAACAGCGGACGGCTATACATCACGCCAGAGGTCTGAGCGACTAGGCCGCCCAAAATCAACTGGGGCAGCCCAGTCACCATAGAAGACTCGTCTTCTATGGCAATAGAGGCAGCATCCAAGACGCGCGAATGACGCTCGCGATGCGCATCGTAGCGATCGAGCGACACCGAGGGGAGCACAATGTCTGCCGCAGTATCGCACGCGATATCGACCATCTTGGAAAGGGCCTGCGGAGCAAACCACTCATCGGCGTTCATAGCGATGATTTGAGAGCCACGCGAGGCAGCAAAACCGGCACGAAGACAAGCACCGCGCTTCGCGTCCTCGACGTCAATCAAATCAATATGGATGTCCCTGTCGGCAGCAACTTGAAGCGAATGGCGCACGCCCGGCGCAACGTCGCGACAAACCACGACAATTTGCAGGTCATAGAGGTCTTGGTTCTGGACACTCTCGAGCGCACGCATCGCATAGCTGGGCGAACCCTCAACAATAAGGATCACCGAAAGTCGCGGATGCGAACCACGTCGAACCAAGTTTTCCGTCCTCTCGACAGCTGTTAATCAACCGTCGTTCATGGTACACCCCAGCAATAAAAGCAACGGGACGTCGGCTGTGCTGCACGCCAAGAACAGATGTTGCACACGCGTAGCTCACACATGGCATACGCCGATAAGGACGCAACGAGCCCTCCCCCTAGTCGAGCACGACGAGCTCGGCGGGATCGTAATCCACGCCCATAAACGTAAGGCCGCAGGCGGGCGCCGTGGGGCCCGCGGCGGTTCGGTCGCAGGCATCAATGACTTCGCGCATCCACTCGGGATCGCGGCGATGCATGCCAATCTCGACAAGGGTGCCCACAATGGTACGCACCATCGAATGTAAAAATGCATTGCCCTCGATGGTAAACGTCAGGATATCCTCGCCAAACGCAACCTCATGGCCAAACTCGGCACGCATCACGCAGCGGTGCGTAGGCTTGCCCACGGCAGAGGCGACCTTGCAAAAGCTCTTAAAGTCCTGCTCGCCCAAAAGTGCGGGACAGGCCGCAGACATGGCCGCGACGTCCAAGGGATAGCGATGCCACCACACGGCACCCCGTGAGAGCACAGGACGCGTGTCGCGGTCGGCAATACGGTACGTATACGTACGGGAACGGGCATCAAAGCGCGCAGAAAAGCCTTTGCGGGCCTTGTAGACCTCGTTAATGGCGATATCTTTGGGCAGCAGCGCGTCCATAGCCCGCAGCCACCTACGGCGCGTACACGCGAGCTCAGCGTCCGTTACGGGCACGCTAATATACTGAGCCACCGCATGCACGCCGGCATCGGTACGCCCCGCACACGTCAGATCTATCGGGCGGCGCAGCAGCGTCTCGATAGCGCGGCGCAGCTCGCCCGCAACCGTCGTCTGGCCCGGCTGCTCCGCAAAGCCGCTATAGGACGAGCCATCGTAGGCCACGCGGAAAACGAGCGTGGCATCGAGCTCTGGAATCGAATTGAAATCAGACGGCGCGGTCATGGGCGCTCCCAACAAACAGGCAATGACATTTCGACAAAAAAAGAGGGGTACGCGAACGTACCCCTCGAATATAGCCTATGCAGACAGATTGTCTACTCAGCGGTCTCCTCAGCAGGAGCCTCCTCGGCAGCCTCGACCTTCTTGGGAGCAGCGGCCTTCTTGGGGGCCGGAGCAGCCTTCTTGGCCTTAGGCGTGCAAGGCTCGGTGACGAGCTCCATGATAACGATGGGAGCGTTGTCGCCCTTGCGGTTACCGAGCTTCATGATGCGGGTGTAACCGCCGTTGCGGTCCTGCCACATGCCCTGAGCAGCCTTGTCGAAGATCTCGGCAACGAGCTGCTTATCGCCGAGCTTGGCGATAGCCAGACGACGAGAGTGCAGGTCGCCCTTCTTGGCCCAGGTGATGATCGGATCGACGACCGAACGCAGCGCCTTAGCGCGGGTCTCGGTGGTCTTGATGCGGTCGTTCTCGAAGAGAGCCTTAGCAAGGCTCTTCTTCATGGCCTTGGTGTGGCTCGCATCGGTGCCGAGCTTCAGGCCCTTCTTAACGTTGTGACGCATGGTCTAGTTTCTCCTCAAATATGCGAAGCATTAAGCCTTCAGGCTCAGGCCCATGGACTCAAGCTTGTCCTTCACTTCCTCGATCGACTTAACACCGAAGTTACGGATGTTGAGCAGATCGTTCTCCGAGAACTCAACGAGCTGACGGACCGAGTGAATGCTGGCGCGCTTAAGGCAGTTGTAGGAACGGACGGAAAGGTCCAGATCCTCGATCTGCTTGTCCAGCTCAGCGTTGTCGTTGGTGACCTCGGGAGCGAAGATCGAAGCCTCCTCCTCGACCTCGGGGGTCTCGGCAAGGTTCATAAAGGCGGCCATATGCTGGTTGATGATATTGGCAGCCTGGACCACGGCGTCGCGCGGGGCGATGGAGCCGTTGGTCTCGATCTCGAGGACAAGGCGGTCGTAGTCGGTGTGCTGACCGACACGGCAAGCCTCAACGAGCTTGGCGCAACGGGAAACCGGCGAGTACAGCGAGTCGACGTGGATCACACCGATGGGATCGTTGTCGCGCTTGTTGGCCTCGCCAGAAACATAGCCGCGGCCATAGCCGATGCGCATGCTCATGGTGAGATGGCCACCCTCGGTGAGCGTAGCGATGTGCTGCTCGGGGTTGACCAGCTCAAACTCGGACGGAATAAAGAAGTCCGCACCGGTGACCTCGCAGGGGCCGTCAACCGAAATGGTGGCGGTCGCCTCGTCGGTCGTGCCGAGAGCCCTGAAGACAAGACCCTTGACATTCAGGACGATGTCGGTGACATCCTCGACCATGTTAGGGATGGTCATGAACTCGTGCTGCGCACCATCGATCTGAATAGCCTCGACGGCGGCACCCTCGAGCGAGGACAGAAGAACGCGACGAAGGGAGTTACCCAGCGTATCGCCGTAGCCACGCTCGAGCGGCTCGACGGAGACACGAGCAGACGTCTCGTTGATCTCTTCGACCTGAACCTGAGGCCTAATGAATTCTGACATGTATTACCTCCAGCCTCAGCAGCCCGGATGGACTACTTAGAGTAGAGCTCGACGATGAGCTGCTCGTTGATATCACCGCTGATCTGCTCACGCGTCGGCAGAGCGAGCACGTTACCAGACAGCTTCTCGATATCGACCTCGAGCCAGCCAGGGACCTCAAAGCGCTCGGAGGAAATCAGAGCCTCCTTGATGGGGAGGAGGTCACGGAACTTCTCGCCGACAGCGACGACGTCGCCGGCCTTGACGCGGTAGGACGGGATGTCCACGCGCTTGCCGTTCACGGTGAAGTGACCGTGACGGACGGACTGACGAGCCTCTTTGCGGGTGCGGGCGAAGCCAAGACGGAAGACGACGTTGTCGAGGCGAGACTCAAGAATGATCATGAGGTTCTCACCGGTGACGCCGTTCATCTTACGGGCCTTGTTGAAGTAGCCGTGGAACTGCTTCTCCAGAACGCCATAGATGAACTTGACCTTCTGCTTCTCGCGCAGCTGCATGCCGTACTCAGATTCCTTGCGACGGCGCTTGGGCTGACGGATAGATTCCTTCTTGCTGCTGTAACCGAGCTCAGCGGGATCGATCCCGAGCTGACGGCAGCGCTTAAGAACAGGAGTCCTGTCGATTGCCATATTGATACGATCCTTTCAGTTACACGCGGCGACGCTTCTTGGGGCGGCAGCCGTTGTGCGGAATGGGGGTCTTGTCCTGGATGCTCGAGACCTCGAGGCCAGCAGCCTGGAGGGAGCGGATGGCGGTCTCACGACCGGAGCCGGGGCCCTTGACGAAGACGGAAACCTTCTTCATACCGTGCTCCATGGCCTGCTTGGCAGCAGCCTCGGCAGCCATCTGGGCAGCGAACGGCGTGGACTTACGGGAGCCCTTGAAGCCCACCTGGCCAGCCGACTTCCAGGAAATGACGTTGCCCTGGGGATCGGTGATCGAAACGATAGTGTTGTTGAACGTAGAACGAATGTGAGCCTGGCCCACGGAAATGTTCTTACGGTCCGCGCGCTTCAGACGGGCAGCGCGAACGTTCTTCTTAGCAGTAGCCATCTATCTAGCGCTCCTTATTTCTTCTTCTTAGCACCGATCTGACGCTTCGGGCCCTTGCGGGTACGAGCGTTAGTGTGGGTGCGCTGGCCGCGGACCGGGAGGCCCTTGCGGTGACGAAGGCCGCGGTTGCAGCCGATGTCCATAAGGCGCTTGACGTTCTGGTTGCGCTCACGGCGGAGGTCGCCCTCAACCATGATCTGGTTCTTATCGATATAATCGCGGATGGCGTTAACCTCATCCTCGGTGAGGTCCTTAACGCGCGTATCCACGTTAACGTTGCACTCGACGCAAATCTTCGTCGCAGTGGTGCGGCCGATGCCGTAAATGTAGGTCAGACCGATCTCAACGCGCTTCTCACGCGGGAGGTCGACACCATTAATACGGGCCAACGTAGTCTCCTCTCTTAACCCTGACGCTGCTTATGACGGGGATTCTCGCAAATGACGAGGACCTTGCCATGGCGCCTAATGATTTTGCACTTATCGCACATCTTCTTGACCGAAGGACGTACCTTCATCGTTCTTCCTTTCGGTAGCGCTCAAACTACTTCCCTACTATCTACTCGCCCAGCCGCAGGCGTTTAAAACTATGGCTGGTCTTCACACGCAAACCGACCGTAGGTTGAGCTAAGCCTGCAGTCGGAAAAGAGCGTGTATGCGTGCCGCTATTTATAGCGATAGGTGATGCGGCCGCGGGTCAGGTCGTACGGGGAAAGCTCCACGACAACCCTGTCACCGGGGAGAATGCGGATGTAATTCATTCGGATCTTGCCAGAAATGTTGCACAGAACCGAATGACCGTTCTCGAGCTCGACCTTAAACATGGCGTTGGGCAGCGGCTCTTTTACCGTACCCTCGAGCTCAATTGCGTCTTCCTTCTTCACAAGCAATCATCTTTCTCTAGAAAACGACAGCGATTGAGTATTCTACAACACGTATGTACGCATCGTAATAACTTCGTAATGGCTCCACAACTAAGTGGAACTTGTTACATTTGAAATGTAAAACAAAGCCGTTCCCTGATGCCCAAGATCGCCTTGAAATGAGAAGGCATAGACCTTGGGGTCATGCCTTCGAAATTGAAAGGCGAGGTTGGGCATCAGGAGGCGGCGACTTTTACATTTCTCCGCCTTGGAGCGAGCACCAAGCACCTTGGGCATCCGTGGTGAGAATCACCGGACCGTCATTGGTAATGGCGACGGTGTTCTCGTAGTGCGCGGCAGGCAGGTGGTCGTTGGTCGTAACAATCCAACCGTCGGAGCCCGTGCTCACATGGTTGGAACCCATCGTAACCATCGGCTCGATGGCAATGACCATGCCGGCCTGGAGGCGAACGCCCCTCCCCTTCTTTCCATAGTTAGGAACGTTGGGGTCCTCGTGCATCACGCGGCCAATGCCATGGCCCACATAATCACGAAGCACGCCGTAACCGTGAGACTCGGCGAGGGACTGAACGGCATAACCAACATCCCCGATATGGTTACCGGGAACAGCCTGCTCGATGGCAGCCTTAAGGCAATCGCGCGTGACCTCGCACAAAGCCTTGGCTTCGGGCGTGGGGGTGCCGACGAAAAACGTCCAAGCGTTATCGCCGACCCAACCATCAACGACAGCTCCCGTATCAATGGAGATGATATCGCCATCGCGCAGGATCATGTCGGGGTTGGGAATACCGTGAACCACGGCATCGTTGATCGATGCGCAGATGGTTCCCGGGAACCCGCCGTAGCCCTTAAAGGCTGGGGTGCCACCATGCATGCGGATAATCTGCTCCGCGAGCTGATCGAGCT
Source organism: uncultured Collinsella sp. (assembly GCA_902492825.1). GTDB lineage: Bacteria > Actinomycetota > Coriobacteriia > Coriobacteriales > Coriobacteriaceae > Collinsella. The sequence goes on along the minus strand of CABUMZ010000014.1, from coordinate 12,337 downwards.
CAAAAGTTGAAACGCCGGGGCGCACCATGGCTCCAACGTGGCGGAGCGCCATCTTAGATAGCGCTCCTGCCTTCTTCATCTGCTCGATTTGCGTTGCAGACTTAATCTTGATCATAGACCGAGAGCCTCTTTGACATCCCCGTACACGGTCTCGCGAGCCTGGTCACCGTTGACCGACTTGAGCAGACCCTGGCCACGATAGTAGTCGACGAGCGGGCTCGTGGACTTCTCGTAGACGTCGAGACGGTTCTTGATGGTCTCGGGCTTATCGTCGTCGCGCTGATACATCTCGCAGCCACACTTGGGGCAGGTAGCATCGGCAGCGGTGCCGGTGTAACCGCAGGCGCGGCAGGTGCGACGCGAAGACAGACGATCGATAATGACCTCGGGGGCCACATCGACCAGAAGGGCGCAGTCGATCTCGCGACCCATGGCGGAGAGCTCGGAATCGAGCGTCACGGCCTGGGCGGTGTTGCGCGGGAAACCGTCGAGGATGAAGCCCTGCTGGGCGTCATCGGCGGCAAGGCGCTCCTTGACAAGGTCGATCACGAGCTGATCGGGAACGAGCTCGCCAGCGTCCATGTACTTCTTAGCCTGAATACCAAGCTCGGTGCCACCCTTGACGGCAGCACGTAGCAGGTCGCCCGTGGAAATGTGAGCGACGCCAAACTCGGTGACGAGCTCCTGTGCGACGGTGCCCTTACCGGCACCCGGAGCTCCGAGCAATACGAGGTTCATGAGCAATCCTCCTCTAGCCTATTTAAAGAATCCATCGTAATCATACATCTTGATCTGGCCTTCGAGCTTATCGACCGTCTCGAGCACGACGCCGACCATGATGAGGATGGACGTGCCGCCAAATGCCTGGATCAGCTGGTTACCCGTAAAGGAGAAGATGATCGAAGGCACGATGGCGATGAGCGCCAAAAAGACAGCGCTGGGAAGCGTAATCTTGTTGAGCGCGTTCTTGATGTAGGCCGCGGTAGCCCTACCCGGACGCACGCCCGGAATAAAGCCGCCCTGCTTCTTAAGGTTGTCGGCCGTGTCATCGGGGTTGAACACGATGAGGACAACGTTAAGCACCCAGTTGAGCCAGCCGCGCGAAAGCGCAGAGGCAACTGCCTGGATCCAGCCGATGCCGGGGAAGAACACGGCAATCTGAGCCGGGAAGTACAGCAGCGCCGAAGCGAAGATGATCGGCACGACACCCGCGGTGTTGACCTTGATGGGCAGGTAGGTGGTCTGGCCACCCATCATGCGACGGCCCACGACGCGCTTAGCGTAGGAGACCGGGATGCGGCGCTGGCCGCGCTCAAGGAAAACAATCAGCGGGATAACCAGCAGGATGATGGCGCAGATGATCACCATGGTGATGATGCCACCGGCATTGCCCTCGGTGCTGGAGAAGATAGCCTGCGGCAGACCGGCCATGATGTTCGCAAAGATGATCAGCGACATGCCATTGCCGATACCGCGCTGGGTGATGAGCTCACCAATCCACATGATCAGCATGGCGCCCGCGGTGAGCGTACCGACGATCATGAGGTCGAAGATGATCTCGGGAGCGCCGGCGCCATTAAAGCTGATGCCGAAGCTCTTAAAGAGGAAGAGGTAACCCACGGAGTTGAGGATTGCCAGAGCCAGGGTGAGGTAACGCGAATACTGCGTAATCTTGGTCTGACCGACCTCGCCCTCGCGGGCAAGCTCATGCAGGGAAGGCACGACGGCCTGGAGCATCTGGAGGATGATCGAGCTGGTGATGTAAGGCATGATGCCCAGCGAAAACACCGACACATAGCTCAAAGCGCCGCCAGAGAAAAGATTCAGGAGGGCCATAGCACCTGCGGCGACCGAATTGTTATCGGTCGAGAAAAGGCCCAGCATCCCCTGGAAGGGAATGCCGGGCACAGGAACGTGCGCACCAATGCGGTACACGACGAGCATAGCTATGGTAAAAAGAATCTTTTCGCGCAATTCTTTGATGCGGAAAGCATTCTTAAGACCATTTAGCACGGCAGCTCGACCTTTCCGCCGGCGGCCTCGATCTTGGCCTGCGCAGAAGCGCTGACCTTGTCGACCTTGACCGTGAACTTCTTGGTGAGCTCACCATTGCCGAGCACCTTGACGGGCTCGAACTCGCTCTTGGTGATGCGAGCGGCCTTAAGAGCGGCACCGTCGATCACAGCGCCGTCCTCGAACTTGCGCTCGAGACGCTCAACGTTAACAGCGGTGTACTCGATACGACGGGGGTTGCGGAAGCCCGGAAGCTTGGGCAGGCGCATAGCCAGCGGAGTCTGGCCACCCTCGAAGCCGGCACCCTTGGTGCCGCCAGAGCGGGAACCCTGGCCCTTCTGGCCGCGGCCAGAAGTGGTGCCGTGACCCGAAGAATTGCCACGGCCGACGCGCTTGCGGTTCTTGGTGGAACCGGGCGCGGGAGTAAGATCGTGAAGCTGCATTTGCTACTCCTCTACAATCTCGACAAGGTGCTTGACCTTGAAGATCATGCCGCGGACGGACTCGTTGTCAGCAATCTCGCGAACCTCGCGGATCCTGTGGAGACCGAGGGCACGGACAGTACGGACCTGGTCCTGCTTGCAACCGTTGGTGCTGCGGACCTGCTTGATCTTGATGGTGTCAGCCATGCTTAGTTCTCCTTACCGACGAACATCTCGGAGACCGTCAGGCCACGGCGAGCCGCGACGTCCTCAGGGCTGGAGAGCTCCTTGAGGCCCTCGACGGCAGCCTTGATGATGTTGAGGCCGTTGTCGGTACCGAGGGACTTGGACAGGACGTTCTTGATGCCAGCAAGCTCGAAGAGGGGACGCACAGCGCCGCCGGCGATAACGCCGGTACCCTCGACAGCGGGCTTGATGATGATGCGGCCGGCACCAAAGTGACCGAGAACCTCGTGCGGAATGGTGCCCTGATCGGTCACCGGCACGTGGAACATGTTCTTCTTGGCATCGAGAGACGCCTTGGAGATGGCCATGGGCACCTCAGCGGACTTGCCCATGCCAACGCCGACGTTGCCCTTGCCGTCGCCAACGACGACGAGAGCGACGAGGCTCATGCGACGACCACCCTTGACGGTCTTCGACACGCGGTTGATGTAAACGACGCGCTCCTCGAACTCGGAGGCCTCGCGCTGCTGCTTCTGATTACGAGCCATGTGCTACATACCTCCTAGAACTCGAGACCGGCGGCACGAGCACCGTCGGCGAGGGCCTTGACGCGGCCATGGTAGATACGGCCACCGCGATCGAAGGCGACCTTGGTGATGCCGGCCTCGATGGCGCGCTTGCCAACGAGCTGACCGACCTTCTCCGCAGCCTCCTTGTTCGAGGTGTGGGTGCCCTTGAACTCGGCCTCGAGAGTCGAGGCAGAGACGAGCGTCAGGCTGGAGCCCTTGCTGTCGTCGATGATCTGGGCATAGATGTTGGCGTTAGTACGGGTCACACGAAGACGCGGACGCTCGGCGGTACCCGAGACCTTGCCGCGAACACGACGCTGACGACGCTTGAGGCCTTCCAGCTTCGCCTTATGCTTGTTCATACGTAAACTCCTAAAAAGGTTGATCTTGCCAGCACCTGACGGGGTGCTGGTCTTATGCGAGTGAGTCGGTTACGACTACTACTTGGCGGCCTTACCCAGCTTGCGGCGGATGTGCTCGCCAACGTAGTGGATACCCTTGCCCTTGTAAGGCTCGGGAGGACGATGACCGCGGATCTCAGCGGCGATCTGACCGACCTGCTGCTTGTTGATACCCTTGACGTTCACGTGGGTGTTGTCGGGAACCTCGAAGGTGATGCCCTCGGGAGCCTCGACGATCACGGGGTGCGAGAAGCCCAGGGAGAACTCGAGGTTCTTGCCCTTCTGCTGCACGCGGTAACCGACGCCGGCGAGCTCGAGCTTCTTCTCGAAGCCCTCGGAAACGCCAACAACCATGTTGTGGATGAGGGCGCGGGTGAGGCCGTGGCGGGCACGGGTCTCACGCTCGTCGTCGGGACGGGAAACGGTGAGGACGTTGTCCTCGACGTTGATAGCGAGCTTCTCAAAGACATCGAGCTCGAGCTGGCCCTTGGGGCCCTTGACGACAACGTTGTTGCCGTTGACTGCCACTTCGACTCCGGCGGGAATCTGGACAGGCTTATTACCGATACGAGACACGGTGATCTCCTTTCCTTCTACCTACCGAGCGAATTACCAGACGTAAGCGATGATCTCGCCGCCGACGTTGTGCTTGCGAGCATCGCGGTCGGTCATGACGCCATGGCTGGTGGAAATAATGGCGGTACCAAGGCCACCGCGGACGCGGGGCATATCGGCAACGCCGGTGTACTTACGCAGGCCCGGCTTGGAAATGCGGCGGATGCCGTTGATGACCTTAGCCTTCTTGGGACCATACTTAAGCGTGATGTGCAGAGTCTTCTGGGGAACGGTGTCCTCGACATCGTAGCCCTCGATGTAGCCCTCCTCGTGCAGAACACGAGCGATCTCGACGAGCTTCTTGCTGCTCGGCATGGAGACCGTGGCCTTGTTCACAGAGTTAGCGTTACGGATGCGCGTAAGCATATCTGCGATCGGGTCTGTAAGGTTCATACAGATTCTCCTTCGTTCTTGATGAACACGTGCTCTTGGTTCTTCGCCGCCCTTAACGGCAAAGCCTTTTTAGCGCGTTTTCCCTGTTCCAAACTGATGCTTGAAACGCTGGTAGTGACTTACCAGCTGGCCTTCTTAACGCCGGGAAGCTCGCCCTTGAGTGCAAGCTCGCGGAAGCAGACACGGCACAGGCCGAACTTGCGGTACACAGAGTGCGGACGGCCGCAGCGCTGGCAGCGCGTGTACTCACGAGTAGAGAACTTCTGCTTGCGATTGCACTTGACGATCATCGATGTCTTAGCCACTTATATCCTCCTCACATAGAGTATTGTTCGCCCCAAGCGCCGCCCCCTTGTGGGAACGGCGCTTATAGGGCAGGTGAACCTATTTCTTGAACGGGAAACCGAAGGCGTCCAGAAGGGCCTTGGCCTCCTCATCGGTATTGGCGGTGGTCACGAAGGTGATGTCCATACCGCGCTGGTGATCGACGGAGTCGAAGTCGATCTCGGGGAAGATGAGCTGCTCGGTGACGCCCATGGAGAAGTTACCACGGCCGTCGAAGCTCTTGGCGGAGATGCCGCGGAAGTCGCGGATACGGGGGATCGCGACGGAGGTCAGACGATCGAAGAACTCCCACATACGGTCGCCACGCAGGGTAACCTTGCAGCCGATCGGCATACCAGCGCGCAGGCGGAAGGTAGCGATGGACTTGCGGGCACGGGTGATCATCGGCTGCTGGCCGGTGATGGCGCGCAGGTCGCGCACGGCACCGTCGATGGCCTTGGAATCGGTAGCGGCCTCGCCGACACCCATGTTCACGACGATCTTCTCAAACTTGGGGATCATCATGACGTTCTCGTACTGGAACTTGTCCTGAAGCTGCTGCTTGACCTCGTTGTTGTACTTGGTCTTCAGACGCGGCACATACTTCTCTTCTGCCATTGTTCACTCCTTCTTGGGGTTTTAAGCACGGGGCGTGGCCACGATGGGTTGTCCTCGTGCCTCCTGGCTGCATCCGCGCCGCTCATGGCATTTTGCGGTTTGGACTCGACACAGCAGGAGCCGACAAAACAATCGGTACTATACGCGCATCGGGAGCGTATTTCCAGAAAAACCTCGTCTGCCTGCACAACTCCACAACTCCCCCGCACAAATGGATCCCAAAAAGCTGTTGCGGTGAAATAGGGACTGTTTGGCGGCCTAACAGGCTTAAACAATCCGTATTTCACCGCAACTTATTGGTGGGAATGCGATTAGCGCTTGCGGGGGACGAGTTTGGTGCGGCGCAGGTGGATCATCTCGGCGGCGATGGAGATGGCAATCTCCTCGGGGTCCTCGGCCTCGATGGCAACGCCGATCGGAAGGTGCAGCTCGTCGATCTGGTCCTGCGTAAAGCCTTCCTGCTCCAGGCGGGCACGCACAAAGGCCGTCTTGCGGCGCGAACCCAGACAGCCCAGGTAGGCAGGCTTGGCGCGCATGGCCTGAATCACCACGTCGATATCGGACTTGTGACCTGCTGTGGCCACGACCACCAAGTCGCGCGGGCCGATGGGGCACTGCTTGCTCAGGTTCTTGTAGTCGACCAGACGACGGTCGTAGACACCGGGCACCCAATCGGGCGTCAGCGTGCCGGGGCGGTCATCGCACGCCACAACGGCAAAGCCCGCCGCCGTGAGCACGCGCGCCGTCGCGGCGCCCACGTGTCCGCAGCCAAAGATGTAGGTCAGGCCCTCGGGGCAGAGCGTCTCGATGTGCGCCGGGGGAATCTCGGAGGCGGCGTTGGTGTAGGTGACCTTGCTCCCCTCCTCCACCAGCGAAAGCTCGGGGCGGCCGGCAATGGTATGGCGCGATGCCCCGCCATGGCACTCGGCCACATCGCCCTCGAGAGCTTGGATGACAAACGGTTCAAAGTCGATGACAAAGTCGCCGATGCGTCGATACGCCAAGACGTCGGCAACCGACTGGAACAACGGCACCTGCGATACATCCAGGTGCAGATAGCACAGGCAGATAGCTCCACCGCAGATCATGCCGGTATCGGAGTTCTCGCCGCCCATGGTGTAGCGGACCAGACGCGATTGCCCTGCGGCCAGCAGCTCGCGCGCTTCGTTCAGCGCAAAGAGCTCGATCTTGCCGCCGCCGATGGTACCCGCTTGGCTGCCATCGGCAAAGACGGCCATCCAGGCACCCACGCCGCGCGGCGATGACCCTGCCGTGCCGGCAACTACCACCAGCTCGCACGTCTCGCCAACACGCAGGGCGGCAAGCGCCGCATTCACAACATCGAGCTTTTCCATCGTCGCTTCCTATCCCCTAAAAACGTCAGTGAGCATAGCGAGCGCCTCGAGCACGCCGCCGCCGACCGACGTCGCCTTGTCCGAAATATAGTTGATGTAGCTGGCGTCACCGCGCGGATCGACATCGGCGCATTTAAAGCCCTCAGTCACCTGCACGCCGTTCGCCAAAAGCCCGCGCAGACAGCCATCAATCTGCGTGCACATGGGCGTATCGCCCGCGTAGCCAATCACGTCTCCGGCGCTCACGATGTCGCCGATTGCGCGGTCGGACCGAAACACGCCGGCGGCGGGGCTGTGGATAACACGCTCCTTGCCATAGCCGCCGATCATGCCCGGCACACCCGTGTTGGGCTGGGGTGAGCCCTGGGTAATCACGCGGCCCAAAAAATGCCCGCGCATGGTCTCGACCACGGCGTCGCAGTCAACCGACGCGGTAAAGCCCGGCCCCACGGCGATGACGACAGGCGCCATATCGCGCGTGGTGCCCAAGTTGCGCTTGGCCAGAATCGCGTCGACCACGGCAGCGGGTTTCAGTTCGCCGAGCATCTTGGCCTGGGGGTCCACCACGACGGCAACATCCCCCGCTTGGATAATCTCGAGCGCCTCTGCCGGCGTCTGTGCCAAGCGAGCGCGAATACCTTCGACCTCGACCTCGCCCAAGCGAATGGCCTCGCAAAAACTGATTGTGCGACGGATGCACGTGGGGACCGCGATATCGGCCATGACGACCGACACGCCGGCGCGCACCAGACGAGCAGCCACACCCGTGGCGATATCGCCGGCGCCGCGAACATAAACGAGCATTCCCGGGGCACCTCCCTGTGCTACGGTTTGAGCAGAGCAAAAGCGGTTCGACCGCTACTCTGATGATTATTTATTATCACAGTATTATACGGCGGTGAACAGATGGAAACGGTTAGCGGCAATCTTGCCTCGGCGCTCAGGATCGAGCCGGGCATTACCGCGATTATCGGCAGCGGCGGCAAGTCGACCTTGCTAAAGACGCTGGGCCTTGAGCTTATGCGCGCTGGCGGCCGCGCGCTCCTCTGCACCACCACGCATATGTTCCCCGTCGCCGGCGTGCCGTGGGACGGGTCGAGCCGTCGCCTGGACGCCGCGCCTTGGAAGCCGGGGACCCTGCATGTTCCCGGTTGCACCTGCGAGGCCTGCGCGGGGCTTGTGCGGGGAAGCATCTGCCAAGCTGGTGTCTTGGACCCGGAGACGGGCAAGTTCTCCTCCCCTGCCGAGCCGCTCGACCAGCTGGCGCAGCGCTTTGACTACGTCCTGGCCGAGGCAGACGGCAGCAAGCGGCTCCCGCTCAAGGCCCACGCCGCCTGGGAGCCGGTGATTCCCTCTGGCACGGTCAACATCGTCTGGATCGTCGGCGCCTCGGGGCTCGGCAAGCCCATCAACGAAGCCGTCCACCGCCCCGAGCTCTTTTGCGAGCGTTGCGGCTGCGATCCCACCGACATCGCCACGCCCGAGCGCGTCGCCCAAGTGCTCAATGCCGAGCTGCGGATGCTGGACCTCAACAATGCCCGCATCATGCTCAACCAAGTCGACACGCTCAGCGACCCCACAATGGTCGACCGCTTCGAGGCAGCTCTCGACCGCCCCGTCGTCGCCACCAGCCTCAAGTAGCCGGCCCCATCTCGTCAGTTGCGGTGAAATACGGACTGTTGGCCACCCAATGGCCGCAAACAGTCCGTATTTCACCGCAACTGAGGAGGGGACACAGCATCTTTGCTGCTAGCGGGGCACGTAGCGGCCGGGTTGGGCTCCGGTGGGCTCGCCGTCGCGCGCGGCCAGCACGCCGTTCACAAACACAGCCTTGGCGCGGCCATGCGCCTCAAAACCCTCGAGCGGCGTGTAGTCCACGGCCTGATGCTGTGTCGCGGCGCTGATCGTCCAACGCGCGCACGGATCCCACACGCACACGTCGGCATCGGCGCCCTCGGCAAGACAGCCCTTGCGCGGGTACATGCCAAACACGCGCGCCGGGCTCTCGCTCATCAGGCGGCAAAGGTCCTCGGGGCCCAGCTGTCCCTCAAAGCTCGTGGCAATCGCGACGGGACGATGCTCCACGCCGGGCCCGCCGTTGGGAATCGCGCGGAAATCGTCGCGCCCGCGGTCCTTTTGCCCGTGCAGGTTAAAGCTGCAGTGGTCGGTGGCGATAGTATCGATCTCGCCGGCCACAAGCGCCTCGCGCAGCGCGGCACGGTCACCGGCATGGCGCAGCGGCGGGCTCATCACATACTTGGCGCCCGCAAAGCCGTCCTCGCCCTGCTCCAGATAACAGGTGTCGTCGAGCATCAGATACTGGGGGCAGGTCTCGACATAGATATTCTTCTGCCCGCGCGCTTTGGCAGCACGGATGGCCTCGAGCCCCAGCTTGGTCGAAAGGTGCACCACGTTGACCGGAGCGTCCCCGGCCAAGTGTGCCAGATACAGTAGGCGGCTCACGGCCTCGGCCTCACACACATCCGGACGGCTGAGCGCATGCCCCTCGGGCCCATGAATCCCCTGCTCGTACACGCGCTTCTGCAGCTCATTCACCAGCGTACCGTTCTCGCAATGTACGCACAGGATACCGCCCACGCGCTTGAGCTCCTCCAGCACCTCGAGCGTCTCGGCATCGTCCAGGCGCAGGTGGTCGTAGGCAAAGTAGGTCTTAAACGACGACACGCCCGCCTCGCGCATGGCCGAAAGATCGGCGCGGTTGCGCTCATTCCACTCGGCGAGTGCCATATGAAAGGCGTAGTTTGCCGTGCAGGTGCCGTCGGCGCGGCGATGCCACTCGGCCAAGGCATCGGGCATGGTCACGCCGCGATCGGCCGTCGCGTAGTCCACGATGGTCGTGGTGCCGCCGCAGGCAGCCGCGAGTGTGCCGGTCTCAAAGCTATCGGCTGTCCAATCCATGCCGGTCCAGCACTGCATGTGCGTGTGGCCGTCGATAAAGCCGGGGAACACCCAACAGCCCGCGGCATCCTCGACGGTATCGCCCTCGGCTGGCTCAATCGCCGCGGCAATCCGCACAATCTTGTCGCCATCCATGGCAAGATCGGCGCGGCGAAGCCCCTGGGGCGTCACGAGCGCGCCGTTTTTGATGATGATCATAATTGCTCCTTATTGATTTATGCAGTTGGCCACGCGATCAAAATACGAGCAGGCGGCGATATGCTCCGCTATGCGTCGCTGCCCCTTGGCGGTATCGACGTCCCACAGCTCGTAGGCACGCGCCTCGACCTGCACCACGTCGATACGGCCCTTGAGGATCGAACCGCCGCCGTCCTTGCCCTCAAGACACATAAGTGCATCGAACAGCTGCCTAGGAAAGAGCACCGGGCTCGAAGGCTCGCCGTTGCACGTAAGACGCACCGGATGCTTGCGGCCACGCTCGTCAAATGCACGAACCATAGCCTCAAAAGAATCCGAACTCACGAGCGGCTGGTCGCCCGGCAAAAAGAGGCAACCTTTCCAGTTGCGTTCGGCTCCCCACGAAAGGCCCGCACGGACGCTTTCGCTGCGCAGCTCGCCATCGTGCAGCACGCACGAACAATGCTTGTCCTCGCAAATCTGAGCGACCTCGGGCCAACGCGTCGAAACCACGACGTCAAAGCCCCGGGGAACCGAATCGATGGTCCGGGCAATCAGCGGCTCGCCATAGATATCGGCAAGCATCTTGTTGGAGCCAAACCGCTTGCCCTCGCCCGAAGCCATAATGACGCAACCGAGTTTCATCTCCGCAAACCTCCCCTGGCTGCCTTGGACACCATAGTTGCTATACCCACCATACCAAGCTCACACTCCGTCGGAACAGGCATGCGCTCGTTTTTCCAGCGAACGCCCCTTGGCGCTCCATAGCACAAAGGAGGGCACCCCGCGACGCAGGGCACCCTCCTCAATGGTGCAGATATGCCTACTCAGCGTCGCCGGTAAACGTGGTACCGGTCTTGCCGGCAAAGCCATCGCGCGCCTTCTCGAGCAGCGTGATGAGCGCCGTGCGGCCCGGCTTGCTCTCGGCAAACGTCGAGGCGGCCTGGACCTTGGGCAGCATGGAGCCGCGACCGAACTCGTTGGCCTCGGACAGACGCTTTACGTCAGCCGCGCTCAGCGTGTCGAGCCACTGCTCGTGGTCGGTGCCAAAGCCAATGGCAACCTTCTCCACGGCCGTCAGGATAATCAGGGCATCGGCATCGAGCTGCTCGGCGAGCTTCTCGGCCGCAAAGTCCTTATCGATGACGGCGGCAGCGCCCTTAAGGTGGTTGCCCTGGGACTTGGTGACGGGAATGCCGCCACCGCCGCAGGAGATCACCACATGGTTGGACTCGACGAGCGACTTGATGGTGTCGAGCTCGACGATGTTCACGGGCTTGGGCGAAGCCACCACGCGACGGAAGCCCTGCTTCTCGTCATGGATGAACTGATAGCCGCGGTCGGCCTCCAGCTCCTTGGCCTCGGCCTCGCTCATCCACGGACCGATCGGCTTGACCGGGTCGGCAAAGGCCGGATCGTCCGCCGCAACCTCGACCTGGGTGAGCACGGTGGCGACACCCTTGTCGATATTGCGGTCGAGCATTTCCTCGCGCAGGGCGTTTTGCAGGTCATAGCCAATGTAGCCCTGGCTCATGGCGCCGCAAACGGACAGCGGGCAGGGAATGTACTTCTGAGGATTAGAACGCGTGAGCTCGGCCATCGCGTTGGCGATCATGCCCACCTGGGGGCCGTTGCCATGCACGACGACAACCTCGTTGCCTTCCTCGATCAGGTCGACGATAGCCTTGGAAGTCGTCTTGACGGCCTCCATCTGCTCGGGAAGGTTGGCGCCGAGGGCGTTTCCGCCCAGGGCGACAACGATACGCTTAGCCATTTCTCAGCCCAGCTTTAGGCCCGGAACCAACGGGCGGTGTTGCGCTCGTCGAGGGCCTTGAGGGTAGCGGCGGGATCGGCAACCTTCTGCAGGAACATCATGGCAGCGATGGCATACGGCTTGTAGCTGGCCTCCTTGTACATGCCCACACGGTGCATGTCGAAGACGTCGGCGTTGACCTCGCCGTGCTCGCAGGAGACACCGGAGATGTCGGCGGGCAGCGGGTGCATAAAGATGGTGTCCTGGCCGTTGGCAGTCTTCTCCATGAGCTCGGTCGTGGAGCACCAATCCTGATGCGTAGCGTTCTGAGCGAGCAGCTCCTTCTCGAGCGCAGCGATGCCGGCGTCGTCGCCCTCGGCGTACAGGTTGGTACGCTTCTCCATGGCGGCAAACGGAGCCCAGCTCTTGGGGATCACGATGTCGGCGCCCTCGAAGGCCTCGGCCATGGTGTTGACCTGCTTAAAGGTGGTGCCGGACTCGGCGGCATAGCCCTTGGCGCGCTCGACGACCTCGGGCATGAGGTCGTAGCCCTCGGGGTGGGCCAGGGTGACGTCCATGCCAAAGCGGGGCA
>CABUMZ010000013.1 GCA_902492825.1 uncultured Collinsella sp. | reverse complement strand
GGCTCTGTTAGACCAGGATTGACATACATGTGTCCCCACGGTGCCATATCGTTGACCCCGTAGACCGCGATGATGGGGGCAGCATGAACGCCGAAGACCTGGTCCTCAACTTCAAGAAGGGCATGGCGAACCTCAGCAAGACCGAGCGCCGCCGCGCTATCGAGTCCGTCAGGGACGTGATCCGCGCGGCGGCGTTCGACGACGCGGCCGGCTCCGCCTACGAAATCGAACGCTGCCCGCGCTGCGGGTCCGTCGCGGTCGTGAAGAAGGGCAAATCGAAGAACGGCGAGCAGCGCTACCTCTGCCGGGGCTGCGGCAGGACCTTCGGCATGGGCAGCGAGCGCATCCTGGGGACGAGCAGGCTCCCGAAGGAGACCTGGATGGTCTACGCCGAGTGCTTCGTGCTCATGCTGCCCCTGCGCGAGTGCGCGAGGCGCTGCCGCGTCTGCCTCAAGACCGCCTACACCATGCGCCACAGGCTGATCGAGTGCCTCTCGGCCTACTCCCCCTCGTTCAGGGTCGAGCGGGGCTGCGGCTGCGAGCTCGACGAGACCTACTTCCCCGAGTCGTTCAAGGGCAACCACGCGAAGGGGTCGTTCACGATGCCGCGCCCCTCCCGGCACCGCGGCAAGCAGGTGCACAGGCGCGGGCTGTCGCGCGAGCGGATTTGCGTCATGACCGGCGTGAACGACTCGAACGAGACGTTCCTCGAGGTCACGGGGCGGGGCGCCCTTTCGAGGGAGCGCGCCATGGACGCGCTGAGGGGCCGCATCGCGGCCGGCTCGGTCGTCGCGACCGACAGGGCGGCCGTCTACGTCAATGTCCTCGCGGAACTCGAGGTCGCCGCGCACGCGGCCTACGACCCCAAGGACCGCTCCGGGGGAACCATCAACCGGATCAACACCGTCCACTCGCTCCTCGGCGCCTTCATGGAGCCGTTCAAGGGCGTGTCGACGAAGCACCTCGATGCCTACCTCGCCTGGTTCAGGTGGTGCCGAACCTTCATGGCGACCGATTCCGGCGCCGCCGGGCGCACGGTCGCGCGGCAGCTCGCGCACGGCGTCTGCAGGAGCCGCGTCCGCGACATGTTCAACGTGGAGCCGCCCTACATGGACTACTGGGCCGCGCCCGCCGCATAGAGGCGGTAGAATGGTCGCACCGCGATACACGAGGAGGGGTGAGGCCATGCCGTCGAACATACCGGCCACGACGATCCGCATCGACCCGGAGGTCAAGAAGGAGGCCACGGCCATCCTGGACGAGCTCGGCCTGTCCATGTCCACCGCCGTCAACGCGTTCCTCAGGGCGCTCGTCCGGGAGGGCGGGATGCCGTTCGAGATGAGGGTCAAGGCGCCGGCGCCCGACGGGGAGACGGCGAGTTAGCCGGCAGGTCGGCATGTCAATCCTGGTCTAACAGAGCCATGCATAATCTGCCTTCCCTGTTGAATCGTATGCTGACGACTTAACAGGATATACGCCAGCAACTAGCAGCGCAGCACAAGCTCGAAAAATTAATAGACACGCGGTAGTCATTGGGGACGCCGATGTTTTGGCAATGCCGGCGAGCGACGTCCAGAGCGAACAAGTGGCATGAAAAAGGCAAGGCATGACCAGAAGGTCTATGCCTTGCCTTTTGAATGACAACTTGTTCGCTCTGGACGACGCGCAGCATCGACCGAGCGGCGGAACCTCTAGAGCAAGGTAACGCTAAAACTGCGCTTGTCCGTCTCGCCCGGGGCCAGGGTGATGGTGTTGACCTTGTGCTCAAAGACATCGTCCTCGGTGTCCATGGTGGTGTGACCGGTCCAGGGCTCGAGCGCCACAAACGGAGCGTCGTTGGCGGCAGACCACACGCCAATGTACTTAAAGCCCTCAAAGTCGATCTTGACGCCGTGACCCGACTTGCGGCCGCGCAGCGTGAGCGTGGAGCCCGGGGTATCGGTGAACATGATGGCGTCGTTATCGAAGCTGCGGTGCGTGATGGGCAGCACGTCCGAGTTATCGGGAGCCTTGTAGCTGCCCTCGAACGTCATAAGACCGTCGGGCGTGATGATGGGGGCCTCGTTAGTCCAAGCCTCGGTAAACGCCAGCTCGTAATCCTCGAATGCCTCGTCCTCGGCACCGGGAGCCGGTACGTTAAACGCAGGGTGGCCGCCCACCGAGAACGGCAGGTCCACGTCGCCGGTATTGGTGACGGCAAAGGTCTGCGTGAGGATGGCGTCGCCGGTCAGGGCATAGGTCATGTTGAGCTTAAAGTGGAACGGAAAGGCCTTGAGCGACTCGGACGTGTCGGTGATCTCGTACGTTACCGAGGAGCCGTCCTCCGAAACCTCGACCAGCTTGTGCTCGACGATGCGCGCGAGTCCGTGGCGCGGCATCTCGCAGGTGCCGGCCGCAGACGTTGCCGTGTTGTTGCGCAGCGAACCCACAATGGGGAACAGGATGGGCGCATGCTTGCCCCAAAAGGCGGGGTCGCCCTGCCACAGATACTCGTTGCCGTTGAGAGCAAGGCTCGTGAGCTGGGCGCCCATGGAATCGATGGCCGCGGTGAGGCCGCCGCGCTTGATAGTAGTGACGGTAGACATGCTACTTCCTCCAAAAGTAAACAATAGTGTCGAGGGCTATTGTCCCACTCTTGGCGGCGGGACGGGACGGCAGGCGATTGTTGAGTAGCCATAGCGGAATGAGCGGCGAGCGCCTACTGGGTATCTACGTAAAGGTCAAACCCGCCCTGTGGCGTGGTGTCGACCGTATCGGGCGCCTGCGAGTTAAAGCTCACGGGAACCATGCGCTTTGAGGCACGGAAGCGCGTGCCGTCGGTGGCGACGGGCGGTTCATCGACGGTGAGCTCGTAGTCGCCGGGCTTAAGTTCGATGCCGTCACCAGCGGAATTGACGTATTGATACTCGTCAATCGTCTGCCCTTTGAGCGTGCGCCCCACGATATGGATGAGCATTTGGCTGTCGCCGCGCGCGGTGTCCCACGTCGCGCCGTCCTTGACCTCGACCGACACATGCACCGAGCGCGTGCGGCCGAGCGATTGCTCGACAGACATCTCGACCCTGGCGGCGTCTTTTCGCTGCTGCTCGACATGGCTCCAGACGTTTCCAATTACCGAGCATGCGATAACGCCGGCCATGAAGGCGATAAGGATGGGGCCAAGCGGAGAGCGACGTCCTGCATCTTCCTCGCGAGACAGATTGGGGCGACGTGTGGGTGCGGGCGCCTGAGCGCCCTGCGAGGGCACGTCGAGAATACTGAAGGATGCCGTGCTGTCGGGATCGATGGTGTGACGCGGCTGCGGGGTCTTTGCCGGCGAGATCGACATGTCGGCTGGCTCGCCGAGCGTGGCCGTAGCGTCGGCCTTGGCCTCGTCTGCCTCGGCCTGGGCCCAAGCTTGTTCGAAGGTCAGGGGCTCGACGGGATCGAGGGCGGCGTCCGAGTCGGCGGCGACGTCGTTGCCGGTCTCGTCCTCGTCGCTCGACACGCCACGCGGCGTAGGCTCGTCCCACCCCTCGTCCGGAGTCTCACCCTCGCTATACCACCATTCAAAGTTATCGATATCCATACGGGGCGCCCCTTAGGCCTCGCAAATAAACACTCGCTAGTTTTATACCCCCAGACGACACCGAAGCTCACCCGCGCCGGACACAAAAACCGTCACAACATTCGACGCTTTTCCTCGATTTCGAGATTTTCGCCGAATGTTGTGACGGTTTGGGCGACTGGCCGGCAGCGCAATGCGACAAAGGGACTGTCTCTTTGTCACATTCTGTTAGAGTTGCAGGGATTGAATCCCGCTTATTAATGCGACATTGGAGTGACAGCCTTGACCGCCGCAACCACGCCTAAAAGCAAGTCAACCGCCGCCGCGCTTTCACCTGCGCGCACCAATCTTTGCCTGGCGCTGCTCGTGTTGTTAGGTTTTTCGCTCGGCTGCTCGGAGTTCGTGGTCATCGGCATCGAGAGCGACCTGGCGACGGAGCTCGGCATATCGCTTGCCACCGCAGGCCAGCTCATCAGCGTGTTTGCGCTTGTCTACGCCATCGCCACGCCGGTGCTTGCGCTCAGCACGGGACGTTTTCGCCGCTACCAGCTGCTCGTGTGCTACAGCATCGTCTTTGTGCTCGGCAACCTGGTCATGGCGTTGGCGCCCAACTTCCAGGTGCTGTTTATCTCGCGCATCATCCTGGGCTCCGTCTCTGGCGCACTGCTCGCTGTGGGTGTGACGTACATCCCCGAGCTGCTGTCCCCGCAGCAAACTTCGTTTGCCATCTCGGTGGTATATGGTGCGTTTTCCGTGGCAATGGTCTTTGTCACTTCGATCGGCAAGTTTGTGGCCGACACACTCGATTGGCACGTGGCCATGTACGGCACGCTGGCCTTTGCCGTTCTGATCTGCGGAGCGCTCGTGATGTTTATGCCGCGCGCTGGGCAAACCGACGAACCTGCCACCTTTCGCGAGCAGGCGGGGCTGCTGCGCGAACCGAGCATCATCACCGGCATGCTCATCTTTTTGTTTGGCGTGGGCTCGGTCTATGTGTTCTACGGCTACGTGACGCCTTATCTTGAGCAGGTGCTGGGCATGGGCACGGTCGAAGCCAGTACCACGCTCATGGCCTACGGCGTGTTCTGCCTGATCTCGAACATCCTGGGCGGGTGGATCGATGCGCGCTTTGGCATGAAGGCGCTGCTTGTGACGTTTGTGCTGCAGGCTGCGGCGTTACTCGGGCTGTTTGCTTTGGGCGGCACCATGCCGCTCGCGCTGGTCTTTGTCTTTAGCTTGGCGCTGCTCATGTACCTGTTCTCGGTGTCGTGCATCACACACTTTATGGATGTGGCACGCAGCCGCCACCCCAAGTCGATGGTACTCGCAAGTTCGGTTGAGCCCATGGCGTTTAACGTCGGCATCTCGTTTGGCACCGCAGTGGGCGGCGCCGTGGTAAGCGGAGTTGGCATTGCATATGTAGGCGCGGTCGGTGCCGTGTTCTCGCTTGTGGCCTGGGCGCTCACGCTGGTGACGATTAAGTTGGCTCGCTGGGAGCGCCGTCGTCAATCAGCACAGCCCCGGATGCAGGCATAGGGGCGAACATAGCCCAAGGTGGCGAGCAACCGGTGAAAACCGTCCCATACGAGTAGTGTTTATCCGCCTGCAAGCTCCAGTAGTGCAATTTCGGGTACTTCAGATACACACTTTTCTACTATTTCGTGTATTCCAAGTACATGAAATCGTACTAAACTATGTATCTGAAGTACACGAAATTGGAAAGGCGGCCCCATGCGCAGATCAATCGAATCCGTTATCGAATCATGGGCGACAAAGGACGCGTCGCGCCCCCTCCTCATCCGTGGTGCGCGACGCGTAGGCAAAACGTACGTTGCCGAGGAAATCGGCAGACGAATCGCCGGCGATGCGTTTGTCAAACTCGACTTTCAGACCGATCTTGAGCTGATCGCTCCGCTGTTCGCCTGTCCCACCGACGACGTTGACGCCATCGTGGCGCGAATCTCAGACTATAAACGCACCCCCATTCGCAAAGAAACCGCCTTCATCCTGTTTGACGAGGTGCAGCTCTGCGAACGGGCGCTCAACTCGCTTCGCTTTTTTTCGGGTTCGGGCTGGCGCATATGCGCGACCGGCAGTCAGCTCGGCGTCGCCACGCGCAAGCGCAAGTTGCCTTTTCCCAGCGGCGTTCGTCAAGAGACCATGCATCCTATGTCGTTCGAGGAGTTTCTCTGGGCGCTCGACGAGGAGCAGATGGTCAATGCCATTCGTACCCACGCCGGCACGCTCGAGACCTACGCCGTGCACCAAGCCGCGCTCAGCCTGTTTCATCGATACCAGATCGTGGGCGGCATGCCCGCCGCCGTCAACGCATATCGCAAGACGTTATCCATCGAGGATGCGCGCGTCGAGCAGCGCGAAATCGACGAGACCTATACCGCTGATATGACCGACCCCGAAAACGGGATCAGCGGCGTGGCGGCGCGCAAGGTCTGGCGCTCCATTCCGTCCCAGCTGCTGAGATCGTCCACAAAAAAATTCAAGTACTCCGAGGTCGAACGCGGAGGCCGTCGCGCCAAGCTTATCGAGCCGCTCGACTGGCTCGAAGGCGCCGGCATCATATCGGTCAACAACCTGACCGAAGGCATCGAGCCTCCCCTCGTTCCCTTCGACGACGAAGATGGAAGTTTCTTTAAGGTCTATCTTCTCGATACCGGCCTCATGTTCTACAAACTCGGCATCAACCCGCGGCTCTGGCTCGACCTCAAAGAGGATTCCGCCATAGCGCTATCTTCCGACTTCCGAGGCGCCCTGGCGGAAAACTCGGTCATGCAAGCATTTTCGGGCAATAGCTTGCAGACGTATTACTGGGTGCCGCCGTCGTCTTGGAAGACGACCGGCGAGCTCGATTTTTTACTTCAGACCGACCGTATGGAAATTGTGCCCGTCGAAGTAAAGTCCGCACGTAACGTGCGCACGAGAACCCTCGGGTCGTTTATGGACAAAGCCCGATCGCCATATGCCTACATTTTGTCCGAGAACAATTTTTCCCGCAGCGAAACCGATGACGGGCGCGAGCTGCGCCACCTCCCCTTGTACGCAGCGGGCTTTATTGGAGCAAACTGCCTCAAGAGCAGTCTGTAAGCCCTGCGCGACCGCCTAGAAAGGAAGCCGCTCATGCAACGCATTCTTTTTATCTGCTATGGAAATATCTGTCGCTCGACGATGGCTGAGTCCGTGTTTACCGAGCTAGTGCGGCGCGCCGGGCGCGCGGGCGAGTTTGTCATTGATTCCGCTGCGACCTCGACCGAGGAGATCGGCAACCCGCCACACCACGGTACCGTTGCCAAGCTGCGCGAGGTCGGGATTCCCGTCGTCGCACATCGTGCACGTCAGGTGCGTCGCGCGGAGTATGGCGACTGGGACCACATTGTCTATATGGACGACGAGAACGCCCGCGGCCTGTACCGAATTTTTGGGAAGGACCCCAATGGCAAGATCTCGCGCCTGCTCGATTGGACCGATCGCCCCGGCGACGTGGCCGACCCCTGGTACACCGGCAATTTCGATGCCACCTACCGCGATGTGCTCGCCGGTTGCACCGCTATGCTCGAGCAGCTGTAGGTTCGTGGGCGCACGAACCGCGCCCACGGCATAAATCGAGCGTAGATTTTCTCCCACTTTGAGCGTTCAAGTGCGCTCTATACGGGAGAAAATCCACACTCATGAATGTGACAAAGGGACTGTCCCTTTGTCACATCCGGGACTGGCCCTAGACCGGCTTGACCTCCAGCTTTATCCCCTCGGCGCAGGAGTCGCCCAAAACATCCGAAAGGGCCCAGGTCGCATATAGCGGCAAATAGAGAACCGCTCCGTTGCGCTCAACGTTGCCTTTCGAGAAAACAATCCCGAGCCTTACGCCATATTCAGCCGTATCAAGCACATGACCGAGCGCAGCGTGCGCGTGGTAATAGGAGCCCGATTTAACCTCGATCGGAACAGCCGTCCCATCCGGTCCATCGACCACAAAGTCCACTTCACCGCGCTTTTTTGTCTGATAGTAGTAAAGCTGGCGATTTTGGGCAGCCAGCTGCTGGGCCACCACGTTTTCGTAAATGCCGCCCAGATTGGGCTCCTTGCTATCAAGATACGCCGCTTGGGCGACTCCAACGGGGTAGCGCGCCATCAACATGCCCGTATCCGATTGGTATAGCTTGAACTGCGATGGCCGTGCCGTCTTGAGCAGGGGCGACTTTGGCTCGGTTACGATATCGGCTTTGAGAGCAACGCCGGCATCGACAAGCCAGACAAAATCTCGCTGGTACTTCTCATAATGCGCCTTGGGGTCAATGGAATTGAGCACGAAACGCTTGTGTTCGCCCTCAAGCATAATGGGGAGCTGATCGTAGATGCTCTGCACCTGAAGGGCACGCCCGCTTGCATACTTGGAAATATCCCGTCGGTACTGTTCGTTGAGCTCGGACTGTAGCTGACGAACAGAGGCAAGGTCGCCCTGCGTGTCAAGGAAACGCTGCACGACCTCCGGCATTCCGCCGACAACGGTATAGGTCCTGAAGTTTGCCATCATCGCGTCATGAATGTAATCAGGAATGGGCCTCTCGCTGATACACGCGTCACGTATCGTTTGGCGAGCCCCCTCGCTCACTCCGGTTGCCCAGCAAAACTCCTCAAAATCGAGCGGGAACATCCTAAGCTCGTGGACATACCCCACGGGATAGGACCTGACGCCCTTGAACTGGGTCCCGAGCATTGACCCCGAAAACGCCCAGCGGCACCTCCCGTCCTCAACAAGGAACTTTGCCATCGTCATGATGTCGGGGGCTTCTTGGACCTCATCGATAAACACAAGCGTTTTGCCTGGCGCAATCGACTTTCCCGAAAGAAGCGTCACCCTGCTGATGAAATCATCGGCATCCCGCGCCTCGAGAAGAGCATCTTTTGCCTGGCGATTTTCCATGAGGTTAAGCTCGATGTAGGTTGCATGGTTGGCTTTGCCAAATGCGCGAATCGAATAGCTTTTGCCAATCTGGCGAGAACCCGTAATGAACAAGGCCTTTTGCTCGGAAGACTTCAGCCAACGCTCCAGCACTGCCGCTATTTTCCTGCGCAGCATAGGCTCTCTCCTCAGTGTCATCAAATGAAATGCAAAGTTTTATACGCTTGATTATCGATGAAACGCAGAATTTTTAGAACCTAAAATCAAATGAAATGCAGAGATTTGAAATTATAAGCAAAAGAAGGGGCACCACCGGCGAATGTGTCAAAGGGGCTGTCCCTTTGTCACATTGCGCTCGACTACTCGTCAACGATCTCGGCAAGCCAGACGTTCAGCGTATCGACCTCGGGGCAGCAGAACTTTGCCGTACCAGGCTCGTTGCCAGGCACGGTTCCGCCATAGCGCAGGATATCGATATAGGGAAAGCCCACATGGCAGGCCATGGCGCACATCCTGCCGCGGTCTCGGTCGAAGTCAAAGACGTCGCCCGGCTTGTGACCATGGTGGCAGCGGCACGCACCCAGCTGGTCCACGCAGCTCACGCGGATACGCGGACGCCTGCCACGCGGCGCGCCGAGCGGCTTGCTCTCGCCCGCAGGCTTGACGCCGCCCTCATCAGCATTACTCATGGTCAATCACATCCAGGCAGGCCTCGATGGGAAGGCCGGCGGACTTATCATCCTGGTCGGCATTGCGCTCGATAAGCTCGGCCACCACGCGCATGGCATCGGCCGTTGCGCGCTGCAGGCTCCAACCGGCCATAACGCGGCCGACGAGCACCGCCGAGAACGTGTCGCCCGTGCCCGGGAAGTAGACCGGGATCAGGTCGAAGGGAATCGTGAAGTACTCCCCCGCCACGTGGTCGTAACCGATAACGGCGTTCGCGCCGTCGACCACAGCGCTCGTAATGACCACCGACTTGGCGCCCAGCGCGCGCATGGCGTCCACAAGGACGCGGGCCTCGTCGGGCGTGATTTGCTCGGCAATAGGCGTATCGGTGAGCAGACAGGCCTCGGTGTAGTTAGGCACCGCGTAGTCGGCGCACTCGAGCAGGTGCCTCATGAGACCGATCGTGGACTCGGGCACGCCGGCGTAGAGCTTGCCGTTGTCGCCCATGATGGGGTCGACGAACACCTTGGTGCCCTTTTGCGCGCGACGGTGGCAAAAGTCCGAGATGATACGCGTCTCTTCCTCGGTCACGATAAAGCCGGTCGAGATAGCGTCGAACTCAAAGCCGAGCTCCTCCCAGATAGCGAGGCTTTGGCGCACGTACTCCGTGGTGTCGTGGATGTAGAACTTGGGATAGTTGAGCGTATCGGACACAAGTGCCGTCGGCAGGTTATGGATACGGTAGCCCATGTGCGACAGCACCGGCAGCATGGCGGAAAGCGCAACCTTGCCGTAGCCGCACATATCGTTGATCAGCAGCAGCTGAGTGTTCTTCATGAGGGTCTCCCTTGGTTCGGGCACGGCGCAGCAGCGCCACAGTGCGACTAAGTGTAGCGCAGGGGACGTTTGCAGCGTCGAGCGGTTACGGCGTTTGGCAAAACGCCGTAACTTAATAAGTTTGGTACCTTGACATTTATTTCTCACGCTCCTAGATTAGTTAGGCACAAAACAATTCATCTACCTAACTAAAGAAAGGAGCGAAGCTTAGATATGTGTGTTGAACCACTCGTCCTTCAGCATGAGCCCGGCGGCGACCCGTCGCAACCGGTAGACATACCCGAAGCGGTCAGCGCCGAAGACAAACTCGCCAAGCGCATCCTGAGCGGCCTGGGATTTTGCGGCCATTACATGCATTTTCACGGCGGCGGCATATCTGGCAAGGCGTCTATTGTCTGCCTACTCGCCAAGCAGCCGACCGGCGAGCTGTCCCAACAGGAGCTCGGCATGCACTTCGACCTCAAACCGGGGTCCCTTTCCGAGATTCTGTCCAAGCTCGAACTGGGCGGTCTTATCGAGCGCAGTCGCAATCCCAAAGACCGTCGGCGGCTCACCATCCGCCTGACCGAAGCGGGATGGGAAAAGGCCCGTGTTGAGCAGGCAGCCCGCATTCGCTTTAGGGAACAGGCCTTTAGCGCCCTTACGCACGACGAGCGCGAACAGCTCGCCGAGATGCTCGAAAAAATCCGCGTAACCTGGGAGGAACTGGATGATTAAAACCCTCATGGGAAGCATCCGCGATTACAAGAAGGTCACGATCGCCACGCCGCTGCTGGTGCTTGGCGAGGTGCTCTGCGAAATGATGATCCCGTTTATCACCGCCGACATGATCGACGCCATCAAAGACGGCGCCACCGTCGCCCAGATGCTTCCCACCGCAGGCTTTTTGGTGCTCATCGCACTGACGTCGCTCGCTTTTGGTGCCGCTGCCGGCGTCACCTGCAGCCATGCGAGTTGCGGCTTCGCCAAGAACCTGCGTCACGACCTGTTCTACAAGATCCAGACGTTCAGCTTTGCCAACATCGATGAGTTCTCGAGCTCCTCGCTCGTCACCCGCCTCACCACCGACATCAACAACGTGCAGCAGGCCTTTATGATGCTCATCCGCATCGCCGTGCGCGCGCCGCTGGTGTTGGTCTTTGCCTTTGCCATGGCCTACGCCATGGGCGGCAGCGTCGCCATGGTCTACCTGGTCATCATTCCGCTGCTGGGCTTTGGCCTGTTCTTTATCATCTATAAGGTGCGCCCGATCTTTGCCCGCGTGTTCCGCAAGTACGACGCGCTCAACGAGTCCGTCGAGGAAAACGTCACCGGCATGCGCGTGGTCAAGAGTTACGTGCGCCAGGACTACGAGAAAGAGAAGTTCGCCACCGCCGCGCGCGACGTCCAGATGGACTTCACCCGCGCCGAAAAGCTGCTCGCCTTCAATAACCCCATGATGAACATCTGCGTCAACGGCGCGTTCGTCGTCATCATCTACCTGGGCTCCGAGCTCATCATCACGAGCCAGGGCACCTTGTTCGACGTGGGCCAGCTCTCCTCCATCTTTACCTATGGCTTCCAGATTCTGATGAGTCTGATGCAGCTGTCGATGATCTTTGTCATGGTGACCATGGCCGACGAGTCGGCACACCGCATTACCGAGGTGCTTGCCGCCGAGCCCACGATCGCCAACCCGACCGAGCCCGTGCTCGAGGTTGCCGACGGCTCCATCGACTTTGACCACGTGAGCTTTAAGTACTCCGAGCACGCGAAGCGCCAGGCGCTCGACGATATCGACCTGCATATTAAGAGCGGCGAGACCATCGGTATTATCGGCGGCACCGGCTCGGCCAAGTCGACGCTCGTGAATCTGATCGCCCGCCTGTACGATGTCACCGAGGGCACCGTGCGCGTCGGCGGCGTGAACGTACGCAACTACGATCTGGACGCGCTGCGCCACCAGGTAGCCATGGTGCTGCAGAAAAACGTGCTGTTTAGCGGCACCATCGCCGAAAACCTGCGCTGGGGCGACCCGAACGCCACCGACGAGGAAGTCCGCGAGGCAGCACATCTGGCCTGCGCCGACGAGTTTGTCGACGGCTTCCCCAAGGGCTACGACACCTGGATTGAGCAGGGCGGCTCCAACGTTTCCGGCGGCCAGAAGCAGCGCCTGTGCATTGCGCGTGCCCTGCTGCGTCGCCCCAAGATCTTGATCCTGGATGACTCCACGAGCGCCGTCGACACCAAGACCGACGCCAAGATCCGCGAGGGCCTGGCGAGTTATCTGCCCAACACGACCAAGCTCATCATCGCCCAGCGCATTAGCTCCGTGCAGGATGCCGATCGCATCATCGTCATGGAGGGCGGCCGCATCAAGGACATCGGCAACCACGACGAGCTGCTCAAGACGAGCGAGATCTACCGCGAGACCTTTACCTCGCAGAACAAGATGAGCGCCGAGGGCGAGGACGCGGGCGAGACCGCTGCAGCCGGCACCGAGGCATCTGCATCGCAAGCCCAGACCCAGGAAGGAGGCGAGGCACATGAGTAAGGCCACTACCGCCGAGCGCGTACGCAACCGCAAGGGCGGCACCATGACGCGCCTCATCAAGATGCTCTTTGGCTTCTACCCGGTGCTTTTGCCCCTCGTCGTCGCCGGCGTGGTGCTCTGCGCCGTCATCAACTCCATCGGCGCGACGTTTCTCCAGAGCGCGCTGCAGGTCATCAGCGAATCATGGCAGTCGGGCGACTGGACGGCCGCGCAGCCCAAAATTCTGAAGCTTGTGACTACCCTCGGCTGCATCTACGCCGTGGGCGTCGCGTCTTCGCTCTTCTGGAACCGCGCCATGGCCGTCATCACGCAGGGCTCGCTCGAGAAGCTGCGCGAGAAGATGTTCAACCGCATGCAGGACCTGCCGATCCGCTACTTCGACACGCATCAGCGCGGCGACATCATGAGCCACTACACCAACGACATCGACACGCTGCGCCAAATGATCAGCCAGTCGCTGCCCAACCTGCTTATGACGATCATCGTCATCGTCACGGTGTTCTTCATCATGCTGTACTACAGCGTTTGGATGTGCCTGGTCATCATTGCCGGCGTCGCCTTTATGACCTTTATGACCAAGCTCCTCGGATCCAACTCCGCGCGCTTCTTTATTGCGCAGCAGACCGAGCTCGGCGTGGTCGAAGGTCATATCGAGGAGGTCATGAACGGTCAGAAGGTCGTCAAGGCGTTTTGCCACGAGTCCGCCGCCGAGGCCGATTTCGATGAGCGCAACGAGAAGCTCTTCGAGGTCTCGCAGAAGGCCAACATGTACGCCAACATCCTCATGCCCGTCCTTATGAACCTGGGCAACCTGCTCTACGTGCTGGTCGCGTTAGCCGGCGGCATCTTCCTGGCGCTGGGCGTGCCTAACCTGAGCATCTCGGGCATGGCGCTTTCCATCGCCGTCGTGGTACCGTTCCTCAACATGACCAAGCAGTTCTGCGGCCAGATCGGCCAGATCTCGCAGCAGATCAACGCCGTGGTCATGGGCCTTGCCGGCGCCGAGCGCATCTTTGAGCTGCTCGACGAGGAGCCCGAGGCCGACGAGGGCTACGTGACGCTTGTCAACGCGCAGGTCAACCCCGACACTTGGCAGCTCGAGGAGGCCGACCACCACACCGGCATGTGGGCGTGGAAGCATCCGCACCGCGCGACCGGCGAAATTGAGTACGTGCCGCTGCGTGGCGATCTGGTCATGGACAACGTCGACTTTGGCTACACGCCCGACCACGAGGTGTTGCACGGCGTGTCCGTGTTTGCCAAGCCGGGCCAGAAGGTCGCGTTTGTCGGCGCCACCGGTGCCGGCAAGACGACCATCACCAACCTCATCAACCGCTTCTACGACATCGCCGACGGCAAGATCCGCTACGACGGCATCAACGTCAACAAGATCCGCAAGGCCGACCTGCGCCGCTCGCTGGGCGTCGTGCTACAGGACGTGAACCTGTTCACCGGCACTGTGATGGATAACATCCGCTACGGCAACCTGGACGCTACCGACGAGGAGTGCATCGCGGCGGCCAAGCTCGCCGGCGCGGACGACTTTATCACCCGCCTGCCCGACGGCTACGACACCATGCTCACCGGCAACGGCGCACAGCTGTCGCAGGGCCAGCGCCAGCTGATTTCGATCGCACGCGCCGCCGTCGCCGATCCGCCGGCGATGATTCTGGACGAGGCCACGAGCTCCATCGACACCCGCACCGAGGCTATCGTGCAGGCCGGCATGGACAAGCTCATGGAAGGCCGCACGACGTTTGTCATCGCGCACCGCCTGTCCACCGTGCGCAACTCCGACGCGATCATCTGTCTGGACCACGGCCGCATCATCGAGCGCGGCAACCACGACGAGCTGATTGCCAAGCGCGGGTATTACTACCAGCTCTATACCGGAGCGTTTGAGCTGGAGTAGTTCGGCTCGCCGAGATGGCCGATTTGCCGCTCATTCGTCGGGCATGACCCTAAGATCAATGCCCTCCTCTTTCGGGGCAAATCGACTCATCTCAACGACCCAAACACAATGCACCGCAACGAATAAAGCCTCCGCAGCCACACGAGCTGCGGAGGCTTTTTTCATGCCGGCCGGAAACCGTATCCCACTTTTCAGGCTCAGAATGGGATGCCGTTTCCCGCTGGGCCCCCTCCGGGAAACGGCATCCCATTTCAAGGGCATAAACCGGGATGTGGTTTCCCCTAACGGCACCTTTGGGAAGCCGCATCCCACTCTGTACGCACAAAACGGGATGAGCTTTCCCATGGTGATCCAAGACCAGAAGCATGTCCGATAGCGCGGCCAGGTCAAGAACAACAAGGCAAGCGTCACGCCAATTTGGACGAGCGTCTGCTGCAGTTTAAGGCTGCTGGCCCATATGGTAGAGTTAACCACCCATGAATTTCAGCACACTGCGTGCTACCTGTTCTTTTGTCATTTAGGGAAGTGAACTTGTGAATACTTCTGTCGCCAAGAAGGCCAGCCAGGCGGTGCGCCTGCTCATGATGGTGCTCACGGCAGTTCTCATCTTCTTCTTCATCAATGTTATGCTGCTCGTCTCCGATATCCAGGGCACGGCACGCGTGGTCAACTATGCCGGTCTGGTGCGCGGTACCACGCAGCGAATCGTTAAGCTCGAGGACGCGGGCCAGCCTCAAGATGACCTGCTCAAAGCCGTGGATTCATACATCAACGGTTTGCGTTACGGAAGTGACGACCTCAACCTCGTCCGTCTCGACGACGACGAGTATCAGGCAAAGATGACCGAGCTTGCAAACTACTTTGATGAGCTTCGCACCGAGATTGCCCGCGTGCGCGAAGTCGGCTACGAGAACACCGACATCATCTCCATGAGCGAGGAGTTCTTTGGCATTTGCGACGATGCTACGCGACTCGCAGAGGACTACTCTCAGGAGAAGGCGTCGGCGCTCAACTATCTCGAGGGCTTGGTGATCATCGACATCGTGGGCTTGGTGGCGACCTTTGCGGTCGAGCTTGTTCGCGCGGTGCGAACTGCCGCGCTCAATCGCGAGCTGCAGAGCAAAGTCTATCTCGATGAAGCCACGGGACTGCCCAACAAGAACAAGTGCGAGGAGATCTTGGGGCAGGAGCAGCCTGTCTCCGCGGAGGCGCCCGTTGCGGTGTGCGTCTTCGACCTTAACAATTTGCATACGGTCAATAACAACTTCGGCCACGAGAAGGGCGACGAATACATCCGTTCTTTTGCCCAGCAGCTGGGGTGCGTGGCGTCCGAGACCTGCTTTGTGGGCCGCGACGGTGGCGATGAGTTTATCGCGGTGCTATGGGATGCCGATCGGCCTGCCGTTGAGTCCTGTCTTACTCGGGTTCGTGCAAACGTGAACGAGTATTCCGAGGCTCACCCCGACATGCCTATCAGCTATGCGGTGGGTTACGCGCTTTCCAGTGATTTTGATGAGTCGCCTACGATGCGCGAGCTCTTTTCCCAGGCCGACAAAAACATGTACATCGACAAGAACCGTGTAAAGACAGCCGAGGCGGCCGGGCCGCAACGCGAGGACCGCTAAACCCGTAGCAAAGGGTAGCTAATTTGGGACGGGACTCTTTTGGCTATTTGAGAAGTTGTGCCATGGCGTTGACGAATTTTTGGACTTGGAGGGTGGGCTCGAGCGGGTAGTGCAGAAAGACCGGCACCTCGCGGCCGCACAGGAACGGCACGCCCACAAAGGCTGGGTGCACCCCCGACCACGCTCCGCAGGTGAGCACCGCGTCGCCCTTTTCCTCCGCCTCGTTAAAGAGCGCAAAGTCGAAGCTGTCCACATCGATCACGTCCACGCCGCCGTCTGCCAACAGATCGATACGCAGGCTGTCCATAGCGTCGTTGCCGTGGCGGAGCACGCGCAGGCGCATGCCCTCTAAGTCGGCAACCGTGATGCGCGTCTTGCGCGCCAGCGGGCTCGTACGCGGCAGGTCGATATAAAACGGTACGTTGACGATGCGGAGCTTTTGGCAGGCATCACCCCAGCGCGGGGTCGAAAAACTCGACTGCACCACATCCACCTCGCGACCGAGGCTGCGCATGACGGATTCGCGCTCGTCATAGAGGTCGCTTACCGGCACGATCTCAAATCGAAGCGACGGTTCCAGATCGTGGATGCTCGACCACATCGACAGCGTTTGGCGCCCCGGGCACATCATCGACACACCCAGACGCACGGCACCGCCATCGCCCGCCGCGCGTCGGGCGCGGCGCAGCGCGTCCTCGGACTGCCGCATGATCGAACGCGCGTCGTCCACCAGTAGAGCGCCGGCCGGCGTCACCTTGACGCCCGAGTGCGAGCGTTCGAACAGCGTGATGCCGAACTCGGCCTCGAAACCCGACACCTGCTTGACGAGCGCCGGAGTCGACACGCGCAATTTTGCCGCCGCACGCGAGAAGCTTCCCAGCTCCGCGGCGGCCGATATGGCCTCAAGTCGTCGATCGTACACGTCAATCTCCCGTTTTCGCGCCTGTGGCCACATGATGCCACAGGGGGTTGTTTTCGCAGGTCACGCGCTTAATTGAGAAAAAACTGCATCGCACGGTGTAAACCTACGGTTAACGCCATTCTAACAAATATGCAATTCACCTGCGCAAATGCAAAGCATACGATAACCAGCGAAAACCACGTGGGTCGATTAATGGGAGCGACCCACCGGGAGGCACAAGAAGGGAAGTTCCTATGAGCAATTGGCTCAAGCTCGAGGGCGATGTCTGCGCCGTGACTGGCGCACTCGGCGGTATGGGCGTCGAGATTTGCCGCGAGTTCGCCCGCAACGGCGCCAACGTCGTCCTGCTCGATCTAGACGAGGAAAAGGTCAAGGCCGCAGCCGCCGACCTCGCCGCCGAGTTTGGCATCCACGCCGAGGGCTACAAGATGAACGCCACCGACGAGGCCGAGGTTCAGGCCGCCGTCGATGCCACCATCGCCGACTTCGGCCGCGTCGACGTCCTTGTCAACACCGCCGGCATCCTGCGCTTCGCCGCCATGGAGGACCTGCCGCTGAGCGACTGGGAGCAGGTGCTCAACGTCAACCTCACCGGTTACTTCATCACCTCGCAGCGCTTTGGTCGCGAGATGATCAAGGCCGGCCAGGGTCGCCTGGTGCACATCTCGACCGTTGCCAGCCACTCCCCCGAGACGTTCTCGGGCGTGTACAGCTCCACCAAGGCGGGCGTCAACATGATGTCCAAGATGCTGGCTGCCGAATGGGGCCCCTACGGCGTCCGCTCCAACTGCGTCGAGCCTTGCTTCGTTAAGACCCCGATGTCGGCCAACTTCTACGCCGACCCCGAGGTCGAAAAGAGCCGCAGCCGCCTGATCGCCACGCGCCGCATCGGCGAGGTCAGCGATATCGCCAACGCCGTCATGTTCCTGGCGTCCAAGCGCTCGGACTTTACCACCGGCGACGCCATCAAGGTCGACGGCGGCTTCTCCAACATGATGGGCGACCTCACCGCCAAGCCCGGCGGCCGTCGCGCCTATGCCGACAACTACCTTAAGAACAAGGGTGTCGAGCTCTGGTCCGATGAGTCCGGCGTCGCCAAGCCGACTGACCAGTAAACCAACCCGACAGGGAGGACCCGCAGACACGCCTGTTCCTCCCCCGTATCGATTAGAAAGAGTCCAATGGCTTCCACCAACTCCAACAAGGGTCGCGCCGTCGTGCTTTCCGCCGCGTGCGTCACCATGTTCTTCATCAGCTCCATCGCGCTGTATTCCGTCGTGAGCAAGAACCTGCTCGCCGTCTACCCCGAGTGGTCCAGCGCTCTTACCTGGGCCTTCCCGGTCTTTCAGACCATCATGGCCGTGACGGGCATCTTCGCCGGCCGCATCTCCGATAAGATCGGCCCGCGCAACGTCGTGATCGCCGCCGCCGTGTGCTACGGCCTGGGCTGGTTCATGTCCGGTACCGTCACCGAGCCGTGGCAGTTCTACCTGTGGTTCTCGCTCGTCGCCGCCATCGGCAACGGCCTGGGCTACAACCCGGCGCTCACCACCGGCCAAAAGTGGTTCATCGACAAGAAGGGTCTCGCCTCCGGCATCACCCTGGCCGCTTCGACCGCCGGCCCCGCCGTGCTGTCCCCGGTGCTCGCCTCGCTGCTCATCCCGAGCCTGGGCATCTTTGGCGCCCTTAAGGCGCTCGGCGTCATTTTCTTTGTGACAATCGCCGCCTCCGCCCTGTTCCTGAAGGCCCCCGAGGCCGGCTGGCTGCCCGAGGGCTTCGAGGCCCCCAAGGGTGGCGCACATGCCGGCACCTTCGGCGACCTCACCCCGGGCGAGATGGTCAAGACCCCGCGCTTCTGGGTCCTCATCGTCACCTTCGCCTTTGCCGCCACCGCGGGCACCCTGCTCGTGGGCAAGGTTGCCTCCATCGCCGCCGTCCAGCTCTTCGCCGACCCCACGAGCGCCGCGGCCGTCGCCCTCGGCGGCGTGGTCGTCTCCGTCAACACCTGCGCCAACCTGGTCGGCCGTCTGTCCTTTGGCCAGATTATCGACAAGCTCGGCGCCTATAAGTCGCTGCTCATCAGCCTTGTCGTCACCATCGTCGCACTCGTCATCATGTCGATGAGCTTTACGCAGGCCATGTTCTTTGTTGCGCTCGCCCTGCTCGGCTTTAGCTTTGGCGCCCTGCTCGTCATCTACCCGCCGCTCACCGGTGGCGCCTTTGGCACCAGCAACATCGGTGTCAACTACGGCATCATGTTTTTGGGCTATGCCGCTTCCACCTGGATCAGCCAGCCCATCACCGCTGTGCTGTATCACGCCGAGGCCGGCAGCGCCGCCTACCAGCAGTCCTTCTACGGCGCCATTGTGATCGCCGCCATCGCCGTCGTGCTCACCGTCTACATGATGGTCTCCGACAGCAAGAAGAAGTCCGCCTAGTTTTACCGATGCGACAAAGGGACAGCCCCTTTGTCGCATTCCACCGGTCACCAGTATTAAGGAGTCGAAATGTCTGAGCTCAACCCCGTCCGCATTGCCGTTATCGGTGCCGGCGCCATGGGCCGCAACCACATCCGCTTTGTCACCGAGGAGCCCGAGGCCGAGCTCGTCGCCATCGCTGACGCCTTTGAGGGCGCCCGCGCCACGGCCGAGGCCGCCGGCGTGCCGTTTTATACCGATCCCGCCCAGATGATGGACGAGGTCAAGCCCGAGGCCGTCATTATCGCCACCCCCAACGACCTGCACCTGGGCGTTGCCCGCGAGGCCATCAAGCGCAACATCGTGCCGCTGGTCGAAAAGCCGATCTCCAACGACCTCGAGGATGCTCAGGCCTTCGCCGCCGAGGCCGAGACCGCCGGCGTGCCCGTGCTCGTGGGTCAGCACCGTCGCCACAACCCCTTCGTCAACAAGGCCAAGGAGATCATCGAGTCTGGCGAGCTGGGCAAGCTCACCGTGTCGAGCTTCCACTACATGATCTATAAGAATGACGAGTATTTCGATGTCGAGTGGCGCCGCAAGAAGGGTGCCGGCCCGATCCTGGTCAACCTGGTGCACGACGTCGACCTGCTCCGTTACCTGCTGGGCGAGCCCGTTGCCGTCCAGGGTATGCAGTCCAGCGCCGCCCGCGGTTTTGAGACCGAGGACTCCGCCGTGGTCAACGTCCGTTTTGCCGATGGCGCGCTTGCGAGCATGACCATCTCCGACGCCACCGCCAGCCCCTGGAACTGGGAGGCAACCGCTCGCGAGGATCCGCAGTACCGCCCCTTCGACGCCGACGCCTACTTTATCGGCGGCACCAAGGGCGCCCTGTCGCTGCCCCGCCTGCACCAGTTCTCCTACGACGGCGCCTCCAACTGGCACAAGCCGCTGCAGATGGAGATTCCGGCTGTCGACCCGGCACTGCCACACAAGATGCAGCTCAAGCACTTTGTGAAGGTTGTCCGCCGCGAGGTCGAGCCCGTCGTAACCCCCGCCGACAACGTCAAGACGCTCACGCTTCTCAACGCCATCAAGGAGGCCGCCGAGACCGGCCAGCTCGTCGAGCTGTAATGCCTTAGGGCAGACCGCGGCAAACCCCATGCCGAACCCCTCGGTCCGCCACCAATAAGCCCCTCTTCTTTGCCCCGCGAGCAGCCTCCTGCCCGCGGGGCATTTTGCTACCTTGCCGACGATTTTTCTGGGGCGGGGGCTATTTTGCACCTCGGCTTGATTCGTTCGCCACGAAATGGGCCTATCTACTACGTTTAACCGACCGCCCTCAACCATGCCGAATTTCCTAAAATCAAAAGCGCAGGTAGACGGCTTGCGCATTCTCGGAAAACCGGGGGATGGTCGACCCATACGGTTCAAACGTAGTCGATAGGTCGTTTTCGTGGCGCGGGCCCAAAACAGTCTTTTGAAACGGGTGGTATCCTTGGTAGCCCTGTGCTGCAAACGCACCTTAAACGCAAGGAGTCCCATGGATCTTATCGCCCAGCTCGCCCACGAGCTCAACCTTAAGGCCGCCAACATCGAGGCAGCCGTCAAGCTCATCGACGAGGGCAACACCATCCCCTTTATCTCGCGCTACCGCAAGGAAGCCACAGGCGGAATGGACGACGTCGCCCTGCGCGCACTCGACGAGCGCCTGTCCTACCTGCGCAATCTTGAACAGCGCAAAGAGGACGTCATTCTGCTCATCGACGCCCAGGGCAAACTTACGCCCGAGCTCGAACAGCAAATTCGCGAGGCCACGCAGCTCCAGCGTGTCGAGGACCTCTACAAGCCCTACCGCAAAAAGCGCATGACCCGCGCACAGAAGGCCCGCGAGGCAGGCCTGGAGCCACTTGCCAACATGGTCATCATGCAGGCCTCGGCCAAGGGCAGCGCGCTCGACGCCGCCGCGGCATACGTCAACGAGGAAGCCGGCTTCGACACGCCCGAGAAGGCGCTCGCCGGCGCGGCGGACATCGTGGCCGAGACGGTGGCCGAGGACCCCGAGAACGTCGCCGACCTGCGTGCCTTTACGCAAAACACCGCAGACATCGTCGTCGAGGCCACCGACCCCACCGAGAAGACCCCCTACGAGCCGTACTACAGCTATGATGAGCCGCTGCGCCGTATACCCAACCACCGCGTGCTGGCTATCGACCGCGGTGAGCGCGAGGGCAAGCTCCGCGTGCGCGTGAACGTCGACGGCGCCGCCGCCACGGCACGCCTCGGCAGCCGTTGGCCCCGACGCCAGGGCGTCTTCGCGCCCGTCTTTGACGCCGCCATCGCCGACGGCTACAAGCGCCTCATGGCCCCCTCGCTGGAGCGCGAGGCCCGCGCCAAACTCACCGTCCGTGCGCAGACCGAGGCCATCAATGTCTTTGCCAAGAATCTCGAGGGCCTGCTCTCGGCACGCCCCGTGCGCGGCGCGCGCGTGCTCGCGCTCGATCCGGGCTACCGCACCGGCTGCAAGGTCGCCGTCATGGACGAGACCGGCAAGCTGCTCGACCACGGCGTGGTCTATCCCACCAAGCCGCGCCACGACGTCGCCGGCACCAAGCGCGAGCTCGCCCGCCTCGTCAAAAAGGACAGCGTCAACACCATCGTCATCGGCAACGGCACCGCCAGCCGCGAGACCGAGGAAGTCGTCTCGGAGTTCATCGCCGAGCAGGCGCCTGAGCTGCGATACACCATCGTCAACGAGGCCGGCGCATCGGTGTACTCCGCCTCCGAGCTCGCCAGCCAGGAGTATCCCGATCTGGACGTCACCGTGCGTGGCGCCATGAGCCTGGGCCGCCGTCTACAGGACCCGCTGGCAGAGCTCGTCAAGATCCCGCCCCAGTCCATCGGCGTTGGCCAGTACCAGCACGACCTTGACCAGGCCGAGCTTTCGCGCACCCTGGGCCATGTGGTGGAGGACGTCGTCAACCGCGTGGGCGTCGACGTGAATACCGCGAGCGCAAGCCTGCTGGGATACGTATCGGGCATCACGCCGAGCGTGGCCAAGAACATCGTGGCCTACCGCGAGGAAAACGGCGCCTTTACCGATCGCCGCCAGCTTAAGAAGGTCCCCAAGCTGGGGCCCAAGGCATATCTCAACGCCGCGGGCTTCCTGCGCATCAGCGGCGGTAAGAACCCGCTCGACGCGACGAGCGTCCACCCCGAGAGCTACGAGGTAGCCACGGCCGTCCTTGAGCGCGCAGGCGTGGCGGCAAGCGAGCTTAGCCGCGGCGGCGTACCCGACATCGAGCGCCGTCTGGGCAGCATCTCGACGCTGGCAAGCGACCTGGACTGCGGCACCCTCACGCTCATCGACATCGTCAACGAGCTCAAGAAGCCCGGCCGCGACCCGCGCGACGACGCGCCCGAGGCGGTCTTTAGCCGCTCGGCACTTTCCATCGACGACCTGGAACCCGGCATGGAGCTCAAGGGCACGGTGCGCAACGTCGTCGACTTTGGCGCCTTCGTCGACGTGGGAGTGCACCAGGACGGCCTCGTACATATCTCTAAGCTGGCCAACCGCTTTGTCAAGCACCCCAGCGACGTCGTGCGCGTCGGTGACACGGTCAAGGTGTGGGTCGAAAAGGTCGATCGCGACCGCAAGAAGATCTCGCTCACCATGGTGCAGGGCAAGTAAACCGCCAAAGCAAAGGTACCCGGTAGCGCACACAGTCGTGGTGTAAGAAGCAAGGGAGGGCCA
>CABUMZ010000012.1 GCA_902492825.1 uncultured Collinsella sp. | reverse complement strand
GCGTATGCCTGCTTGCGGATCTCGTTGGACTCGGCCATCTTGGCGGCAAAGGTCACCTCGTCGCCGGCGGCCTTGGCCTCTTGCGCGGCCTTGGCGGCAGTCATGGAGCCCATGACCATGCGGCCGACACCGGGCACGTCGTACTCGGGGTGGAACAGCTGCAGCGCGACCTTGGCGCCGTGCTTGTGGACGACGTCGGCCAGTGCCTTAAACGTGGGGATCTGGGCGTCGGTCGCCAGCTTGGGCGTGGGGCTTGCGGTCATGACGGGAGCGACGTCGCCGATGACGATGTAGCTCACGCCGCCACGGGCCAAGCGCTCGTAAAAAGCCAGGCTGCGCTCGCCGATGGAACCGTCACGCTCCTCGTAGCCGGTGGTCAGCGGCGGAAACATAATGCGGTTCTTGAGCTCAAGGGGGCCAACCGTAATGGGCTGGAGCAGCTTGGATGCAGGTGTGGTCATGGACATTCCTCTCTTGTAGGCGCGGCGGCGATGATGCCGCGTAGTTATCTAGAGGATATGGCATGGGAATACAGCAGCGCAACGGAAATCGGCGGACAGCAGGTAGCGGCAGGTGGATGGGATGAGCCCAACAGCGGGTTTTTCTCGATCTGTAACACCTAGCCGCCTAAATCGGGTCTAGATGTTACAGGTCGAGATTTTGTTTGAGAGGCCGAGAATTGGACCGAGAACACGGTCCCGAAATAACAAAAAAGCTCGCCGGCTAGGCCGACGAGCTGCAAGTTCTTGGTCGCGGGGGCAGGATTTGAACCTACGACCTCCGGGTTATGAGCCCGGCGAGCTACCAGACTGCTCCACCCCGCAATGTCTGGACGCCTCATGTGCGCAAGAAAGAATATTACGTGGGAGTTCGGTAAACGGCAAGGAAAATCTCGTAGAGCATAATTCCTTCATATTTAAAACCCTCAGCCCATATCGCCGTGAACGAATCACAGCCTAGCGCTGCCGACAGCACGTATACAATGGTGCGCGTCCATTTACGCCGACACCGGGAGTAGACATGCTGCTCGCTATCGATATGGGAAACACGCAGACGGCCATGGGCCTGTTTGACGGAAACGAGCTGGTGCAGTCGTGGCGCATGCCCACCGACCGCTCCTATACCGCCGACGAGATCCACGTGCGTCTGATGGGCTTCTTTAAGATGTACGGCCTTTCGCTCGACGCGGTCGACGCGATCGCCTTTGCCGGCGTGGTGCCGCAGCTCTCGCGCGAGTGGCACGCCGTGGCCGACCGCATCGCGGCAGACGCCATCGTCATCGGACCGCAGACGGCCGCGGTGACCAAGCTGCGCGCGGCGCGTCCCCAGGCCGTAGGCGCCGATCGCGTCGCTAACGCCGTTGCGGCCGAAACTTTCTACGGCGCGCCGGCAATCGTGGTGGACTTTGGCACCGCGACCAATATCGACGTCATCGATGAGGACGGTTATTACATTGGCGGAGCGATCGCGCCGGGCATCCGCATTTCGATGGACGCGCTCGCCGCCCGAGCCGCCAAACTCGCCAGCGTTCCGCTCGAGGCGCCCGAGCACGCCATCGGCCGCGATACCGAGGAGTGCATCAAGGTGGGCGCCGTAACGGGCGCCGCCGCCATGGCCGAGGGCCTGGTCGCGCGCATGAAGCGCGAGCTGGGCCGCGAGGATGCCACCGTTATCGCCACGGGCGGTCTCGCCAGCATCGTCGCCGATTCGACCGATGCCTTCGACGTGGTCGACGGACAGCTCACCATCAAGGGTATCTGCGAAATCTACCGCCGCATGCAGGAGCTGGGATAGAGCAGGGGCTTAAGTCGAGCACGGGCGCGAGCGCGAACTAAGCAATGCATCGGTCCTATTCCTCAAAAACGAAAATTTTTCAGTTTTGAGGAATAGGCTTTCTGCTAGGCCTCGTCGCACAGCCACCTCGCCAGGTCCACGATCTGCACTCCGTCGCGATCCGTGGCCTCGTGATGCGTGCGGGCGAGAATCATCTTGGGATACGCATCGCCAATGCTCAGCAGTGGCGAAATCTCGCGTTCAAATGTCTTATCCGAGCCGATATCGTCGCTCACTTGAATATAGAGTTTCTCGCTCCGCTTGATTGCTACAAAGTCTATTTCCTTTTTATAGAGCACGCCGACGTATACCTCGTATCCGCGACGCAGCAGCTCGATTGCCACCATGTTCTCGTATACGCGTCCCCAATCCATATCACGTGTACCAAGAAGCGCATATTTAAACGCATGGTCCGCCAGATAGTACTTCTCGCCGCTCTTAAGGTATTTTTTGCCGCGAATGTCGTACCGACGAACTTTATAGAAGGCAAACGCATCGCACAGGTACCCCATGTACGTGCCGACCGTCTTGTTCGTAATCTTTAGCCCATCCGCATTTAATGCATCAGTAATGTTGCGTGCCGACGTAATGTTGGAAACGTTGTCCATCATGTAATCGGCAATGCGCAGCAGCGCCGATTCGTTTCTCACGTTATGCCGCTGCACGATATCTCTCACAATGAGCGTCTTGAAGACGTTGGAGAGATATTGATAGCGCTGCTCCTGCAGTGGATAAGGGTAAGAGCCGGACATACCGCCGGTTCTCGCGTACTCATCGAAGTCGCGGTCGACCTCGCCCTCGTCGCCATAGAGACGATACTCCTCAAACGAGAATGGGAAAACCTCGATCTCGAACGTACGCCCCGTAAAGAGCGTCGACAGATCGCTCGACAGCAAAAAGGCATTCGATCCGGTGATGAAGATGTCGTACTGCTCGGATGCGTGAAGGCTGTTGATCGCACGTTCAAAGCCGTCGCACATCTGAACTTCATCGATAAGCAGAAAGTTTTGTTTGCCGGACACTCGATGCTCTTTTACATAGGCGAGCAGC
This sequence comes from uncultured Collinsella sp., assembly GCA_902492825.1. GTDB lineage: Bacteria > Actinomycetota > Coriobacteriia > Coriobacteriales > Coriobacteriaceae > Collinsella. Next base: position 20,329 of record CABUMZ010000012.1, on the reverse strand, counting down.
GCGTGATACTCGAGCAGATTCTCGAACTCATCGAGGTTGTAGTTGATATGGATGACATTCGAATTGGACGGATTTGCTTCCACGTAATCGCGGAGGGCCTCGAGCAATTTTGATTTACCGCTACGACGGATGCCCGTGATGACCTTGATGTCCGGCACGCCAATAAGGCTCGTCAACGTGTCCATATATGACGTTCTATTGATGAGTTTCATTGGGGCCTCCTCGCGGTCTTTTATCGCTATTCCTCAAAATTGAAAAATTTTCAGTTTTGAGGAATAGGCTCTATAGCGAATATACCTCGCGAAAGACCGAGCCGCCTTAATCCTATTCCTCAAAAACGAAAATTTTTCAGTTTTGAGGAATAGGGCGCTGGCAACCCATTCCCCAGATAGGCGAAACCCTCCCCGGCACAGGCCGAGGAGGGTCTTGTTGTCATGTCTATCTTTGGGCGCGAACGCCCCGCGCTACAGCCCGCGAATTCGTACGGCCTCGGGCGGAAACTCCTGCTCGCCGGCATCGGTCTTAATGGTCGCGCGGCCCCAGATGTCCAGGCCTGCAAACACACCGACCGCAAGCGGCAGGCCGTTGGGCGACACCGCCGCAACTTGGCGGCCCAGCAGCGGCACCATGTCGAAGTACTCGCCCAGCACGGGAGCCAGCGGCCCTGCGGCGCCTTGCGGCGTGTTGGCAACAACCGCCCAAGCGTCCACGCGGGCCAGCACGGCGGCGGCCAGCGTCTCGACCAGCGCTTCGTCAGCCACGTCCACACCAAGCTCGCCCAGCGCCGAACGCTCAATATCCACCGTCACGGCACCGAACATGCCCGCAGCAGCGGCACCGCCGTTCACGGCAACACGCGCGAGCGACGTCTCAAACGCAGGCGCACCGCACACGATATCGCTCGGCCACTGGATACCCACCTTACCGGCAAGGCCCAACCCCGGCGTCGAAGCCGTGCCCACGAGCGCGTCCATCATGCCCATCGCAGCCACAAACGGCAGGCCGTGGAAGGCATGCATGTTCACGTCCGGGCGCACGATCAGCGAAAACGTCAGCGAAGCATCGCCCGCGCTCCAAGCGCACCAGCCCGCGGACGCACCCTCGCGGCCCGCGTCGCGCGCGGCGTCAAGCTCGGTACCGGCGACAACAGCATTCATCTCGATCATCTACATACGCCCCAATTCGCCCACGATATGGCCCACGCGGTCCTCGGGCTCCTTGACCTCGACACCGTTGTAGCGGAAGAACCGCGCCGGGTCGTGCATCAGGTCCTCGAGCGGCACCAGCACAAAGTCGCGCTCGCCAATGAGAGGATGCGGCAGGCGCAGCTTTTTGCCGCCGTGAGTCTCGCCGTCCATCCACAGCAGGTCCAGGTCGATGGTGCGCGGACCGTTGGCCTTGGCCTTTTTGGAGCGGTCGCGCCCAAGCTCGGCCTCGATCTTCATGAGCTCGTCGAGCAGCACCAGCGGCGCCAGCTCGGTCTTGATCTCGATGACGGCGTTGGCAAACGCGTCCTGGCGCGTCTCGTAGGCCGGCTCGCTCTCGTAAATCTTGGAGGAGTTAGACACGCAGGTAAGTGGAATCTCGGCGATCATCTCACGTGCGGCGCGGATGTTGTCGCAGCGATGCCCCAGGTTGGAGCCCACGGCCACAAACGCGCGGCGCGGCTGCGGCTTGGCAACCGCCCAGTAGCCGTTCAGGAACTGCGCAAAACCCGCGGCGTCGTGCACGCGCACAATGTTGGCACCGGTCTGGATGGCGCCCAGGCACACGCCAAACGTGGCGGCATCGCGCGCGGCGGCCTCGGTCACGCCCGAGATAGCGCCCACAAAGCGCTTGCGCGACACGGCGCACATGAGCGGATAGCCCAGTGACGCCATCTTGGCAGTCTCGCGCTGGATGACGATATCCTCGTTAGCCGACTTACCAAAGCCCGGGCCAGGATCGATGCAGATGCGGTCGCGCGACACGCCGGCATGGATGAGTGTGCGGGCCTGGTCGGACAGAAAGCCCATAACGCGGCGCATGATGGGCGCCGAATCGGGCAGGGTGAAGCGGCGGAGCTGCGAGGTGGGCACGTAGGCTTCCTCGCGGCGGGCGCTGCGGCGCATCATGGCTGCCAGGTGGTCATTGGACTCCGATGCGACCTCGGTGGCTGCGGGCGCGGCCTCGGGTGCGGGCGCGACGGTCTCGGCGGCAGCAGCCTGCTCGGCGGCCGGCGTCTCCTGCCCCAGCTCGGTTGCAGGCTCGGACGTGGGCTCCGGCTCGCCAAACGGCAGTGAGGGCTGTACCACACCGCCCGGAAGCTTGGCCTCAACCTTGGGCTCGCCCAGCAACTTGCCGCGACGGCGACGGGCCGGCTTCTCGGCCTCGCGCGCGGCCTCGGCAGCCGCTTCGCGTGCCTTCTCGGCAACAAACGCCGCAGCCGAGGTATCGAGCTGCACCGTTGCGTGCGTGCGGGCGGGCGCGGCGACCTCGCCGGCATGCATCACGATGACGCCGCAGGTGCTCGTCTTAACAAACTCGACCATCTTGGGATCGGTGAAGCCGGTCACGTCGTTGACGATCGAGGCGCCGCAGCGCACGGCCGCCTTGGCAACCGCTACATGACGCGTGTCGATCGAGACGATGGCGCCCTCCTTGGCCAGCGCGCGCACCACGGGCAGCACGCGGCGCGCTTCCTCATCGGGGTTGACCGGGGTAAAACCAGGGCGCGTGGACTCGCCGCCCACGTCGATGATGTCGGCGCCGGCATCGAGCATCGCCAGGCCGTACTCGATGGCGGCATCGGGGTCGAAGTGCTCCCCGCCGTCGCTAAACGAATCGGGCGTCACGTTGAGGACGCCCATGATGCGCGGACGGTCAAAGCTGAGCTCGTACTTTCCGCACCGCCATGTCTTGCTGTCGTTCGCCATGAACATCCTCCTAAAATGCCCACGCCGCCGAGCTTGGGGAGCTGGCGGCGGGGTCGCTTTGCACTCAGTCTTTCTATTGTATCCGCGCGCGCGGGCTAGAACGCAAACGCGGCCGCGATGTCGCAAGAAATCAGCAGGTCGGCATTTGCATCCTGATCGGTGGGAGCAAGATTGCAAATGGCCAGCGTATCGCCGGTAAAGTAACGCGTAAGGCCCGCCGCCGGATACACCACGAGCGAGGTCCCGCCCACAATGAGGGCATCGGCCGCGGCGATGGCGGCAACGGCGCCGGTCAGCACGTGCTCATCGAGCGGCTCCTCGTAGAGCACCACATCGGGCTTAATGCGCCCGCCACACGCGGGGCACACGGGCACGCCCGCGGCGTCCTCGTGCTCGCGCGAGCAAATCCACTCGGCGCTATAGACCACGCCGCACGACTGGCAAATGTTGCGATGGACCGATCCGTGCAGCTCGAACACGCGCTGTGAGCCGGCCATCTGATGCAGGCCGTCAATGTTTTGCGTCACCACGGCATTTAGCTTGCCGGCGCGCTCCAGCTCGGCCAGCTTGGTGTGGCAGCGGTTGGGCTTGGCGCCAAGCGCGATCATCTTGGTGCGGTAGAAGTCGAAGAACTCGGCCGGGTGCACCTCGTAAAAGCTATGCGAGAGCATGGTCTCGGGCGGGTAGGCAAACTGTTGGTGATATAGGCCGTCCACGCTGCGGAAATCGGGGATGCCACTCGCCGTGGAAACGCCCGCGCCGCCAAAGAAGACCACGCGCTTGTGGGTGCCAAACAGCTCCGCCAGCGCGGCGGAGGCCTGTTTGGAGTCCGTTATCGCCTGCGTCATATGAGTCCTCCGTCCGTGTCTCCGGGACGGCGGCGTTCGCACTATCACTCGCGGACTCCGCCCCGCTCTTGTTGCGTTAATCTTAAGCCTGCCAACCCCGTCGAAAGGACACCATGCCTCAGACTTACACTTTCGCCTCGTGGAACGTCAACGGCCTGCGCGCCGTGCTCAAAAAGGACCCGAGCTTTATCCAGATCGCGCAAGAACTCGACGTCGATATCCTGGCGCTGCAAGAGACCAAGCTGCAGGAGGGCCAGGTCGATATCGACCTGCCCGGCTATCACCAAACCTGGAGCTACGCCGAGCGCAAGGGCTACTCGGGCACCGCGGTCTTTAGCCGCCAGGAACCGCTGCGCGTACTGCGCGCCGACGCGCTGTTACCCTACGCCGGCGAGGGCGAGGCGGCCGAGCTCGTGGCGCAGGCCACGACCGAGGGCCGCGTCTGCGCGCTGGAGTTCGACAAGTTCTGGTTTGTGGATGTCTACACTCCCAACGCGCAAAACGAACTCGCCCGCATCGACGTGCGCATGGCCTGGGACGATGCCTACCGCGGCTTTTTGAACGCGCTCGAGTGCGAGACCGGCAAACCCGTCGTGACCTGCGGCGACTTTAACGTTGCGCACGAGGAGATCGACCTTAAGAACCCCAAGTCCAACCGCGGCAACGCGGGCTTTTCGGACGAAGAACGCGGCAAGTTTACCGAGCTGCTCAGCGCCGGCTTTACCGATACCTGGCGCACGGCTAATCCAGACGTCGAGGGCGTCTACAGCTGGTGGAGCTATCGCTTTAATGCCCGCAAGAACAACGCCGGCTGGCGCATCGATTACTTCTTGGTAAGTGATTCAATCGCCAATACCGTGCGCGACACCGGTATCCGCGGCGATATCTTCGGCAGCGACCACTGCCCCGTCACCCTCACGCTAGAGCTCTAGCCCCAAGTAATTCCTCTAGGGGACAGAGGAAAACAGATCATGTGACCCCTCTCCCCCTATAAGTTGCGGTGGAATAGTTCCTGTTTGGGCAGCAAATAGCCAAAAACGAGAACTATTCCACCGCAAGTTCGTGAGGAAACGCGAAATGCCTTACAGCCCGTATTTCACGACGACACGGTTAATGCGACGGCACCAGGGCTTGTACAAGGCGGCCAAAAACACGCAGGTCGCGAGTCCGTGCGTGATATCGAACGGCACGGCGGTGGCAAGACGTGCCACGGCACCTGCCCAAGTAAGCGGCTGTACAAAACCAATGATGTCGTAGGCGTTGATCACAACGCCGTACAGCAAACCCGAAGCAAAGCCGTAGGTCAGCAGCGCCGGCATACGCACGGTGCCATCGGCGCGGTCGAACGCACCCGCATACGCCAGCGCACCGCCAACGTATCCCACGAGCCCCCAGGCATACATCTGCCACGGCGTCCACATGCCCTGCCCAAAAAAGAAATTGCTGGTCAGCGCCGCCAACGCACCGACCATAAAGCCGTTACGACGACCGAGTGTCGCCCCGGCGATAATGGCGATGGCACTCACGGGTTTAAAGTCGGGAATGGGTCCAAACAGGATGCGCCCCGCCGCCGCCAGCGCCGCCAGCACCAGCGTGGGCATAATCTGACGCAGGCCTGGACGCGATGCCTCATAGCCCGCAAAGAACAGCGCAAGCACCAACGCCACCACAACCAGCATGGCCAACGCTGCCTGCTCAACACCCGCCAGCAACGCGGCAGCCATCACCGCCGGCACCGCCAACAACAGCGGGATCTCCAGTTTTGCAAGCAAACGCGAGAAACGACAGTCCGTCATCCCATCACGCCCTATAGAACACGTTGTCGGCAAAGAAGTCGGCCGGGGACTCCATGCAGGCAATCTCGCCGTCAAACATCATGGCGACGTCGTCGGCTACCTGCTCGGCAAAGTCCAAATCGTGCGTAGCCATGATGACGGTGCCGCCAGCCTTCGCATGGTCACGCAGGGCGCGGGCGATGGTGCGGCGACTCTCCAGGTCCAAGCCCTTCGTGGGCTCGTCAAGCAGCAGCAGCTCGGGGCCGATCAGCAGCAGCTTTGCCAGTGCGAGCAGCTGGCGCTGTCCGCCCGAGAGGTCGTAGGGGTGGCGCGTCTCCAGGCCGTCCAGCCCCAAGCTCGCCGCGCGCTCCCGCGCCACGGTCTCGTCATATCCGCAGGCTGAAGCCCATTCCATCAGCTCGTCGCACACCGTCTCGGCAACCAGCAATGCTTTGGGATTCTGAGGCAGCAACGCCGCCGAGGCCGCTCCGCGCACCATGCGGCCGCGCTGCAGCTTGGCGGTCTTCGCCAGCACCGAGAGCATCGTCGACTTACCGCATCCGTTGCCGCCCACGATCGCATGCACCGCACCGGCCGAAAACGACGCATCGAGCCCACGCAACACCCAGCCGGACGCTCGATCGTAGCGAAACCAACCTTCCGACAGGGTGGTAGCCGACCCAGCGTGCATTTTTTGGAGTATTCTGCTCCCATCCGTGCGCGAGAAGGCTTCCAAGCCGTTCTCGAGCGACGTTTGCGCCACAAATTCGGACGATTTGTCCAATTCCAAACTTTTTTTCGCGCTCGATACGCCCCCGGGCGGCTCCAGAGAGCCCAAATTGTCCTCACGCCTGCTGAATACTCCGTTTTTTGCACATCGGATGGCACCCCACCCCAACGTGTCATCGGAAAACAGCGATTCTCGGCGTACCAAAGAAGCCATATCCGCCGCCTCGTGCACGCGGCCATCCTCAATCCGGTACGCACGCGTCGCGTATTCGAGCATTGGGCGCGGCTGATGCGTCGCCACAACAACCGTGCAGCCCAGCTCGCGATTCACACGAAACAGCGCGTGCAGGAAATTCTTCTCGGCAACGGGATCGAGCTGAGACGTGGGCTCGTCGAGCAGCAGCACGTGCGGGCGCAGCGCCAGAACGGCGGCAAGCGACAGCAGCTGCTTGCGGCCACCCGAAAGCGTATCGGTATCGCGATGAAGCCAGTCCTCCAGACCAAAGAAATAGCTGGTCTCGGCAACACGGCGGCGCATCTCGTCGCGCGACACACCCAGATTCTCTAGGCCAAACGCCATCTCGTGCCACACGGTCTCGCACACAATCTGGTTCTCGGGATCCTGAAACACATAACCCACGCGCTCCGCCGATGCCCGCACATCCATGTCGGCGACGGGCTCGCCCAGCACGCGCAGTTCGCCAGTGCGCTCGCCCGCTGGAGCGATCTCGGGCTTGAGCAGCGACAGCAGCGTCGACTTGCCCGAACCGGTACCGCCAACAAGCAGCGCAAACGCACCTTGGGAAACAGACCAGTCGAGCCCCTCGAGCACCGCAGCATCAGCATCGGGGTAGGCAAAGCTCAGGCTCCGCACCTCAATCGCCGGCATATCCGGGCCGCACGCCGCGCCCGACACCGGGCCCCTATCCAACCGAGCCATCAGCCAAACCTCCTCTCATCAATCGCGTGCAATGCGCAAGGCAGCATCATCCAGGCAGCGTACACGACATAGCCCAGCCACGGCGCCGGCACCGAGAGCTGCGGATAAAACGAATACTGCGTCGTCGCGGTCGCCGCCACGGCCACCGCGGCGGCACCAAACAGCGCGAGCCCGACCAGCGCGGCAACGTCGCTGCGCCCCAGTCGATACCGCGCATACGTCGTACGACGTGTCGCGGCACCCCACCCGCGCGAGCGCATCGCGTCCGCGCGCTCCAGCGAATCTTCCATGCCCCAGCCCATCAACACGCTCGACGCCCGCAGGCGCGATCGCACGGGATCGGTGGGCGCGCGGCCCGGCACATCAATCGCATCCTGCACCGCCAGCACCGTACGACCGCGGCGCAAAAACTGCGGGATAAGCCTCATGCACATCGAGATCATGAGCGCAATCACCGGTGCGGCATTACCCAGCAGCGCGAGCACCTTGTCGTATTCGAGCATCGACGCCGCGGCCTCAAACCACAGCACGCTCGCCACAAACAGCCCGCCCATGCACAGGCCATATACCATGCTTTCCAGATACACCGCGCGCATGCCAATACGGAACAGCTCCGTCGAGCCCGAGGCGCTAAACAGCGGATTGACCAGCGCGATAATCAAAATCACCGGCAACTGCCAGCGGAGTGCGCCCAGCGTGCGGGCAGCCCCACGCGTCGCAAATCCATACGCCAGCCCGCCCGCAAGTGACAGCGCAATCAGCACCGGCTGCATCGAGAACATGGTGAGCCCCAGCGTCAGCACTATATAGAGTGCCGGCACAGCCGGATGCGACATCGAGAACGCCGCGACGGGCTCGCCGCCAAACTCCTCTTGTATGTTGTCCACGGGCACCCCCGTCCCCTCGCTCAAACGACAGCTCCACAGCACCGCCAACGCCGCACGCAAGCAGTACAAACGTCACGCCGGCGGCACCGACATCGGCCCTCACGCATCAATCGTTACGCGCTCAACATATGCCTGCGGTATCATATTGCGCCGTGTATCGTTTCCAAACACACGTCTCTATAACGTAACAGGAGATCACATGGACGCAACCGCAATTATCCTCGCCGCCGGCGAGGGCACCCGCATGAAGTCGAACCACTGCAAGGTTTCGCACAAGATCCTGGGCAAGCCCATGGTCCAGTGGATCGTCGACGCTACCATCAAGGCCGGCTGCAGCCGCGTCGTGGTCGTCATCGGCAGCCACGCCGACGAGATGCGCGCCCTCATCGATGGCGCCTACGCCAACAGCGCCACCAAGGTCGAGTGCGTTGAGCAGACCGAGCGCCTGGGCACCGGTCACGCCGCGAAGGTCGCGCTCGAGGCCTGCGGCATCGCGCAAGGCCCCGTCGTGGTGCTCAACGGCGACCTGCCGCTCATCACCGCCGACACCGTCGCCAAGTTCGCGCAAACCGTCGCCACCGGCGAGCTCGCCTGCACCGTCATGACCATGACCCCGCCCGACCCCTTCGGCTACGGCCGCATCAAGCTGGGCGCCGATGGTCAGATCGAGCGCATCATCGAGCAGAAGGACTGCACGCCCGAGCAGGCCGCCACGCTGCTGGAGTGCAACGCCGGCTGCTACGCCTTTGACGGCGCGCAGCTCGCCGCCCACATTAACGAGATCGGCAACGACAACGCGCAATCCGAGTACTACCTGCCCGACATGCTCGAAATCCTCAAGGGTCACGGCCAGGCGGTCTCCATCTTCCACTGCGATGACTACCGCGACGGCCTGGGCGTCAACAGCCGCATTCAGCTCGCGCAGCTCACCGCCATCGCGCGCGACCGCATCAACGAGCACTGGATGGCCGAGGGCGTCACGTTCATCGATCCCACGCAGGCCTGGATCGGCCCCGACGCCATTATCGGCCGCGACACCGTCGTGTGGCCGCAGACGCACCTGATCGGCCACGTCACCGTGGGCGAGGAATGCCAGCTCGGCCCCAACAGTCGCCTCACCGACACCACCGTCGGCAGCGGCTGCACCATCGATGAGACCATCGCCATCGAGGCCGTCATCGAGAACGGCGTCGACTGCGGCCCGCGCGCCTACCTGCGCCCGGGCACCCACATGCTCGACGGCTCCAAGGCCGGCACGCACGTGGAAATCAAGAAGTCCACGATCGGCGAGGGCTCTAAGGTGCCGCACCTGTCCTACATCGGCGACACCACCATGGGCTCCGGTGTCAACGTGGGCGCGGGCTCCATCACCTGCAACTACGATGGCGTGCACAAGCACAAGACCGTCATCGGCAAGGATGCCTTCATCGGTTCCGACACCATGATGGTCGCGCCCGCCCAGATCGGCGACGGCGCGCTTGTGGCCGCCGGCTCCGTCATCACCGAGCCGGTCCCGGCCGACGCACTTGGCCTGGGTCGTGCCCGTCAGGTAAACATTGAGGGCTGGGCCGCCAATTACCGCCGCCGTCTGCACGAGGGCGACGAGGTATAACGTTTTACCAAGCATCTAAGGAGCTGTTCCCATGGGGGCGGCTCCTTTTTCTATCGTGACCTGCGCAACCGGATGAGTGGTCGGTTCGTGTCCGTTGACGGTAAAGACGTTATCAAGACCCGATTAACCCCGTCGCGCGGTTACAATGCAACAAGGCATCTATATGGCATTCGATATAAAGGAGAAGGGTAATGCCGATTAATGATCCCGAGAAGTCGGAGAATATGCGCAAGTCCATCCGCGTGTATTCCGGTTCCTCCAACCGTCCCCTCGCTCAGAAGATCGCTGAGTACCTTGGGGTCGAGCTTTCGGGCCTTACGCTAAAGCAGTTCGCCAATGGTGAGATTTACGCCCGCTACGACGAGACCGTCCGCGGCGCCGACGTCTTCCTGATTCAGTCCGTGGCCGGCGGCAACGTCAACGACATGCTCATGGAGCTGCTCATCGCCACCGACGCTGCCAAGCGCGCATCCGCCCGCTCCATCACCGCCGTCATCACCCACTACGGCTATGCCCGCCAGGACCGCAAGGCCGGCCCGCGCGAGCCCATCACCGCCCGCCTCGTCGCCAACCTGCTCGAGCGCGCCGGCGTCAACCGCATCATCACCCTCGACCTGCACCAGGGCCAGATCCAGGGCTTCTTCGATATCCCGGTTAACCACCTGTCCGCACTGCCGCTGTTTGGCCAGTACTACAACGACATGCACTTCGACACCGACAACCTGGTTGTCGTCTCCCCCGACGTGGGTCGCGCCAAGGCCGCCAAGAAGCTGTCCGACATGCTCGGCTGCGACCTGGCCATCGCCCACAAGGGCCGTCCGCGCCACAACGCCGCCGAGGTCATGGGCATCATCGGTGACATCAAGGGCAAGACCTGCATCATCAACGACGACATGATCGACACCGCTGGCACCCTGTGCGCCAACGTCAAGGAGCTCAAGGCTATGGGCGCTGGCGATATCTACGTCTGCGCCACCCACGGTATCTTCTCCGGTCCGGCCATCGAGCGTCTGAACGACGCCCCGATCGTCGAGTGCCTCGTCACCGACGCCATTCCCGTCGAGGTCGGCGGCAAGATCAAGACCATCTCGGTCGCCGAGGAGTTCGCTCAGGCCATCTCCGCCGTTTACCACGAGGAGCCCGTCTCCACGCTCGTCGGCGGCGACTTCGCGCTGTAGTCGCATCGTCCTTGCAACCCGGCGCATCGCCGTCGGAACAGAAGAAACCCCCGCGCTCCCCCTTGCTTCGCAAAGGTCGCGCGGGGGTTTCTTCTGTTCCGACGGCTCGCTCTGCCGCGGCCGCGCTTTTGTCTGGTGGGATTTCGCTGAAGCAAAGCCTCGCCTTCGGCGGGCGTGGTAGCCTTTGTCGTTGATTAAACTTTTTATGTAACGGAAGGACAAATATGGCAGCTGCACAGCCGCTTAAGATTCGCATGGTTGCCGGACTTGGCAACCCTGGCGAGGAATATGCCGAGACCCGCCACAACGCCGGCTTTAAGGCAATCGACGAGCTGGCCCGTCAGGCCGGCGTCACGTACTGGAAAAACCAAGCAGGCGCCGAGGTCGCGCTCATCAATATCAACGATGCTGAGGAAGAGGGTGGCAAGCGCCAGATTGTGCTGGTCAAGCCGCAGTCGTACATGAATACCTCGGGCGGCCCCATCTCCAAGCTCTGTCGCGAGTACAAGATCAAGGCCGAGGAGCTGCTCGTAATCCACGACGAGCTCGATATTCCCGCCGGCGACGTGCGTGTTAAGGTGGGCGGCGGCCATGCCGGTCACAACGGCCTGCGTTCCATCATCGACAAGATGGGCAGCCGCGACTTCAGCCGCATCCGCACCGGCATCGGCAACCCTCCCGGCAAGATGGCCGTCGCCGACTACGTTCTTAAGCAGCTGCGCGCCCGCGAGGCCGAGGATTTCCAGGACACCTGCGCCCGCGCGGCCGACGCCGCCGGCCTGGCGATCGTGCACGGCGTGGTTTATGCCCGCGACCATGTCAACGGCGCCGCCTCCGCCAACGGCAAGCACTAAAACCTATCATTTAGGGACAGGTTTATTTTGGCAGGTTTTACCTGCGGAAACGCCCCAGTTGCGGCATCGCAATCAACCGCGCGCCGACATACATGCACAGCACCCCAAAGGGGGCCGGCCTCATCACAACCCGAGGCCGGCCCCCTTTGCCGTTTTACCTGATAAAACCGACCAAAATAAACCTCTCCCCCTTTGGTAGGCCAAAGTGGATAAACCCTGCTCCCAACAGCCGAAGACACACGTAAGTGACATGTCCATGAGGGTATAATTTGCACCGTATGTCTGCACAACGCCTGTGCGCGTACGGTTTTATTCGGGCTACCGTCCATTTCCGTGGAGGCACGGTTCGGCGGCCCTAACAAGAGAGGGGTTCTATGTATAAGATCCTGGAGAAGACGCAGTTCTCGGAGAAGGTGTTCAAGTTCCGCATCGAGGCGCCCGCAATCGCCAAGCATGCGCACGCTGGACAGTTCCTCATGGTTCGCGCCAACGAGACGGGCGAGCGTGTCCCGTTTACCCTGGCCGGCTGGAACGGTGACGAGGGCTGGGTCGAGTTCATCTTCATGGTGATCGGCAAGACCACCGAGATGCTTTCCACCTACGAGGCCGGCGAGTCACTGCGCGACGTCGTGGGCCCGCTGGGCGTTCCCACCGAGATGGCCGAGGGCCCCTGCGCCGTCATTGGCGGCGGCGTCGGCCTGGCAATTGCCTTCCCGGTCGCCAAGCACCTGGTCGAGACCGGCCACGAGGTGCACGCCATCATGGGCGCCCGCACCAAGGACCTCCTGCTCATGGAGGACCAGTTCCGCGAGCTCCTCGACGAGGACCACATCCACATCACTACCGATGACGGTTCCTACGGCGAGCAGGGCGTTGTTACCGCTCCGCTGGAGCGCCTGCTGCAGGACAAGGCCGTGAGCCAGGTCTTCTGTGTCGGCCCCGTTCCGATGATGAAGTTCTCGACTCTCACCGCCCAGAAGTACGACACCCCCATCACCGCGTCGCTCAACCCCATCATGGTTGACGGCACCGGCATGTGCGGCTGCTGCCGCGTCGAGGTGGGCGGCGTGACCAAGTTCGCTTGCGTCGACGGCCCCGACTTCGATGCCACCCTGGTCGACTGGGATGACCTTCGTGCCCGCCAGGCCGCTTACCGTTCCGAAGAGGGCGAGTCCCTCAAGGCCTATGAGGAAAAGAGCTGCGCATGCCACTAGTTAACGGTCGTTTCGTTGCCGATATGAAGTCGCCCCGCACCCCCGATAACGAGGAGCCGGCTGCCGAGCGCGCCTGCGACTTCCGCCCCGTCGACAAGGGCTTCACCGAGGAGATGGCGCTGGCCGAGGCCGAGCGCTGCCTCAACTGCAAGAAGCCGTTCTGTGTTGAGGGCTGCCCCGTCAACATCAACATCCCCCGCTTTATCGAGCAGATCCGCGCGAAGGACTTCGGCGGCGCTCTCGATACCATCCGCGAGGACTCCATGCTTCCCGCTATCTGCGGTCGCGTCTGCCCGCAGGAGAACCAGTGCGAGGGCAAGTGCATCCGTGGTAAGAAGTCCGAGCCCGTGGCCATCGGCCAGCTCGAGCGCTTCCTGGGTGACCGCCCCGAGCTCGCCTCCACGCCCAAGATGGCTCCCAAGAACGGCAAGAAGGTCGCCGTCGTTGGCTCCGGCCCGTCCGGCATCACCTGCGCTGGCGAGCTCGCCCGTAACGGCTTTGACGTCACCGTCTTCGAGGCCTTCTTCACCGGCGGCGGCGTACTGGTCTACGGCATCCCCGAGTTCCGTCTGCCCAAGGCAGTCGTCAAGCGCGAGATTGACGGCCTGGAGGACATGGGCGTCAAGTTTGAGTACAACTCCGTCGTGGGCAACATGGCCACGGCCGAGGAGCTGTTCGAGCAGGGCTTCGACGCCATCTACGTGGCGACCGGCGCCGGCCTGCCCAAGTTCCTCAACGTCCCCGGCGAGAACCTGCCCAACGTCTTCTTCGCCAACGAGTACCTCACCCGCGTGAACCTGATGAAGGCCAACAAGTTCCCCGAGTACGACACCCCCACCAAGCACGGCAAGAACGTCGTCGTCTTTGGTGGCGGCAACGTGGCTATGGACGCCGTCCGTACCGCCAAGCGTCTGGGCGCCGAGCACGCCATCATCGCCTACCGTCGTACCGAGGACGAGATGCCCTGCCGTCGCGCCGAGCTGCACCACGCTAAGGCCGAGGGCGTCGAGGTTCTGCCGCTCGTCTCCCCGCTCGAGTTTGTCGCTGGCGAGGACGGCTCCGTATGCGCCGTCAAGGTCCAGAAGATGGAGCTCGGCGAGCCCGACGAGTCCGGCCGTCGTCGCCCGGTGCCCATCGAGGGCGCCATCGAGGAGATCCCTTGCGACGTCGCGATCTCGGCTATCGGCACCAACGCCAACCCCTTCGCAAAAAAGATCGGCGGCAAGATGGAGCTCAACAAGTGGGGCTACATCGTTGCCGACGAGGAGACCGGCCAGACCACCGATCCCCGCATCTGGGCCGGCGGCGACATCGTCACCGGTGCCGCTACGGTCATTCTGGCGATGGGCGCTGGCAAGAAGGCCGCCGCTTCCATCACCAAGAGCCTGCTGGGCGAGTAATCACCCTCAGCGCTAGCCATTAAACGGCAAAGTCCCCGTCGAGCACACGCTCGGCGGGGACTTTTTCTATGCCGGCCGCCCGATCACCACGATGGGGACAGGCACCTTTGTGGTGGTTTTGGTCGGTTAGCCTTCGAGCTGCGCTACTTTGTAGCGGTAGGCCGCGGCGATGACGTCCTTGCAGCCTTCGCGGCCCAGCTTGGCGCGGTTGACAACGATGTCCTTGCCGCTCGTCATCTTCCACTTGCCGGCGCTGTAGCGCTTATAGAACGCCTCGCGCGCCTTCTGCTGCTGTTTGACCAGCTTGGCGCCCTTCTTTTTGTTGAGGCCACGCTTCTTGCGTACGATCTCGACGCGGTCCTCAAAGGGAGCGGTCACCAATACGGCAATGTGATTGGGGTTGTTGCGCAGCAGGTAGTCGGACAGACGGCCTTCGATAATGCAGCTCTCGGTCTCGCCCAAGTCCAAAATCACCTGGCTCATCTTTTGGAACAACTTGTCCGAGTACGAACGCGCATCGTAGCGGTCGGGCAGAAACGCCATGTTCTCCACAGCCAGGCGCTCGTCATAGGCGGCCATCTTATCGAGCGACTCACCTGTACGCAGCGACGCGCGCACCAGCAGCTCGTTATCGTACAGCGGAATCCCCAGCTCATTGGCGAGGATACGGCCAATCTCGTGGCCCTCGGCACCAAAGTCGCGCGCGATGGTAATGACCACAGGACTCTTCTTGTTCTCCAGATCGCTCATCGCGATTCCTTTCTAACAGATGAGAAAAAGGCTGTCTATCGCCTTTTCTCACGATAGCGTACCAGGGAAAGCCAGGCTATGCGGCCACGATGCGACGTTGATATGCCCTCACCAGCAGCGAGATACCAAAGTTGAGCACAAAGTACATCGCAAACACCAGGCCGTAGAGCATAAGCACCTGCGACAGGTCGATCGCATGGGCCATCACGACATTTGCCGTGTACATGAGCTCGGCCACGTTAATGCCCGAAAGATACGAGCTGTCCTTAATGACGGTCGTGCACTGGCTAAACAGCGCCGGAATGATCGTCTTAAACGTCTGCGGCAGAATGATGTAGCGCATGGTGGCAAAGAAGCCGAAGCCCTGGCTCTGCGCTGCCTCAAACTGGCCGCGCGGAATCGAGTTGAGACCGCCGCGCACAATCTCGGCCATAACAGCGCTGGTAAACAGCGTAAAGGCAATGGTCGAAATCACAATGTCCAAACCCTGCACCGTAAAGTAGATAAACAGGATCCACAGCAGGTTCGGCGTGCAGCGGAACAGCTCGATATAGGCGCTCACCAAAATACGGAATGGACGGGGCGCATAGCTTTTAACGAGCGCCAGCACCGTGCCAAAGATGAGCGAGAAAAAGATCGACAGCGCCGAGATCTCGATTGTCTTAACAAATCCGTCCCAAATGTAGAGCAGGTTGGTCGCGTTGAAGATTTCCATGCGCTAGGCCTCCTCTACGTTGTCGAGCCCCAGCTCGGCCAGGCTCACGCCGCGCGGACGCTCCTTGGAGCGGCGCTCGAGCCACTGCACCAGCATGGCGAGCGGAAAGCAGATGATGAAGTACATAAGGCAGCAGACGATATATCCCTGCAGGTAGCCGTACAGACTCACAAAGTTGTCGGAACGGTACATAAGGTCGCCGCCGGCCACAAGCGCCAGCACCGACGTGTTCTTGACCAGGTTGAGCGCCTGGTTACACAGCGGCGGCAGAATGATCTTGAACGTCTGGGGCAGCACGATGTACCAGTAGGCCTGCGCACGGGTGAAGCCCTGGCTCTGGGCCGCCTCCATCTGACCGCGCGGAACCGCCTCGATACCAGTGCGGATGACCTCCGAAATGTAGGCCGCGTGATACAGGCCCACACCCAAGAAGCCCAGCACGAACGGCGCGATGCGCACCGGCTGGTCGGCACCGGTTATGGCCTGCAAAAACTGCGGACCGGCCATGTACATAAAGAGCACCTGCACGGGCAACGGAGTGTTCTGGTAAAACTCCACGTACACGCGGCTTATGGCGCGCAGCACGCGCGAACGAGTGGTAGAGAACACGCCCAGCAGCGTGCCCAGCACCAGTGACAGCAGCAGACCGGCAACGACCACCTGCAGCGTCACGCCAAAGCCCTCCCAGAAGGGCCCCATGTTTTGAAATGTCGTCGACCAACGGTCGGCGTCAAATAATCCTTCGAGCATTTGATTCCTTCCTTGGACGATACGCCTATACAAGACCCCAGGTCTTGACCTCTTGGTCGAGCCAGCCGTCGGCCAGGCGATCGCAAATCACCTGATCGACCACGGCCGAAAGGTCGCAGCCCTTCTTGGTCGCCACGCCGTAGCCCTGCTCACCAAATTTGACCTCGGGCTGCAGCAGCTCAACGGTCTCGTTCATGTAACCGGCCAGCGTGGAGCGGTCCATAGCAAAGACGTCGATATTGCCGGCGTCGAGCGAACTCTTGATGATGGGGTAGCCGCTAAAGGCCCTAAACTCGGGCTTGCAGCTAAAGCCGTTGTCCTTGATCATCTGCTCGATCAGGCCCTGCGTGGTAGCACCCTGGCTCACGCCGATGACCTTGCCGTCTAGGTCCTCAATCGAGGTAAAGCCCGAACGCTTCTTGACCATGAGTCCCACGTAGTCGGTGCGGTACGGCGTCGAGAAATCCCAGCTCTTCTTGCGCTCGTCGGTGATGGTGTAGGTCGCCGCGACCACGTCGAGTTGGCCGTTATCAATCAGCGGACCGCGCGTCTTGGGCGTTACGTCGGTAAACTCGACAAGCTCCTGGGCACGGGCCTCCTTGTAGCTCACGCCAAAGACGGCAGCGGCGATCTGGTAGCACAAATCGACTTCCATGCCCTCAAAGCGGCCCTTGGCGGTGTCGTAATAGCCGTAGCCGGGAACATCCTTCTTAACGCCAGCATTCAGATGGCCACGCGACTTAATGGCCGCAAGTTTGGACCCCTTGTCGGAACCCTCGCCGCTGGTGGAGTTGCCGCAACCGGTAAGCGCGGTCCCCGTCAGCGCAAGCATGCCGGCACCCGCCAGCTGCAAAAAGTGACGGCGCGACACGGCCGCCCTCGTCATATCCGTCATGTCCATCACCGCGCCTAGTGCAGAATCTTGGACAGGAACTCGCGGCAGCGCGGGTTCTCGGGGTTATCGAAGAAGTGCTCGGGCGTGCCCTCCTCCAGGATGCGGCCGTCCTCCATAAAGATGACGCGGTCGGCCACCTGGCGCGCAAAGCCCATCTCATGCGTCACGCAGATCATGGTGATATCCTCCTGCGCAAGCTCAATCATAACGTCCAGAACCTCCTGGACCATTTCGGGGTCGAGCGCCGAGGTCGGCTCGTCAAACAGGATGATGGGCTGCTTGGTGCACAGGGCACGAGCGATGGCGATGCGCTGCTGCTGACCGCCCGAGAGGTTCTGCGGATACTCGCCGGCCTTATGCGCCATGCCAACACGCTTGAGCGCGGCGATGGCGATCTCGGTCGCCTCCTCCTTGCTCTTCTTTTGCAGCTTGGTGGGCGCGAGTGTCAGGTTGCCCAGCACCGTCATGTTGGGATACAGGTTGAACTGCTGAAACACCATGGAGCTATACTTGCGAGCCATCTCCAGGTGGTTCTTTTTGGTGAGCGGCGTACCGTCAATGATGACCTCGCCCGATGTGGGCTCCTCAAGATAATCGACACAACGGATGAGCGTCGACTTACCCGAGCCGGAAGGCCCGATCATTACGAGCTTCTCGCCGCGCTTGACGGTGAGGTTGATATCTTTGAGCACATGCAGGTCGCCAAAGTACTTGTTGAGATGCTTGATCTCGATCATGTCTGCCATGAATGTCCCTTCCCTGCGTTTACACGAGTTGAACTATTGTACGGAAAGAACCACGTTTCCGCAGCCCACACTACATCCCCGTAAAGAACCCGCAATCTTCCCCCTAGTCATTGGGGATAACCCACTCATTGGGGACAGGCTCATCAAAAAGGGGCGCGACCGCAATGGTCACGCCCCCCTCGACATCAGCTATGTGTCGGCCGGCACTTACGCCAATTTCGCTCCGACGATCTTTGCTGCCGCCGGCTTGTCGAAGTTGCCGCCGGTGGCCTTGCCGAGTGCACCCATAACCTGGCCCATCTGCTTCTTGGACGTAGCGCCCAGCTCGGCGATAACCTGCTCGATCAGGGCCTCGAGCTCCTCGCCCGAAACCTGCGCGGGCAGCAGGCTCTCCAGAATCTTGACCTGCTCGGTCAGGTTGTCGGTACGCTCCTGGTCGGTGCCGGCCTTGATGGACATCTCCAGCGTCTCGCTCGTCTGCTTAATCAGACGCTTGATCATGCTGTTGACGTCTTCCTCGGTCACATCGCGGCGCTCGTTGACCTCGATATTCTTCACCTCGGCCTTGACCTGGCGAATGATGGACAGGCGAACCTTGTCCTTAGCCTTCATGGCGGCGATCATTTCCTTCTGCAGCTCTTCGTTGGTCATCTGCAAATCCTCCTCAATAGCGTGGGCGGCACTCACGCGGGCACCGCCCCATGATTACTCAGTCGTCGACGAATCGTCGGTCGAACTCTTGGTGACGCCCTTCAGGCTGACGTTGTACGGCACGTCCTTGGGCATGGGGTTAACGGTGATGTCGGCGTCCTTCTTGTACTGCTCCAGCCACTCGCTGTATGCGGTGCTTGCTGCCTGCGTCTTCACCACGTTGGAGACGTACTTCTTGATGTCCTTGGGCACCTGCTTAATGTCATCGACCTGATTATCGACATGGAAGTAGTCGGTGCACTTGATGATGTGGTAACCATAGGTCGACTCGACGACATCGCTCACATCGCCCTTGTTGAGCCCCTCGAGCGCCGCCTGGTAGCTGTCGACGAAGGTGGTGAGCTTGTCCCAGCCCACATCGCCCTTCTTATCCTTGGAGCCGGTATCGTCGGAGTACTGCTTCACGGCGTCCTCAAAGCTTAGCTCGCCGGAGTTGATCTTGTCCAGGCACTCCTGCGCCTTGGCCTTGGCGGCGGCCTTATCCTCGTCGGAAGCGTCGGAATCGACCTTGATCAGAATATTCGACGAGCGACGGGCGTCATTGTAGTTGGACAGGTTCTCGTTGATGTAATCGACAATCTCGCTGTCCTTGGGCTTGCTGGTGGGCGCTACCGCATCCTTGAGTTTCTGCTGTGCCAGGCTCTCCTTGAGCGAGTCCTTGTAGGTGTCCTCGGTATAGCCGTAGGTCTTAAGCGTCTTCTTAAAGGTCTTGGCGCCGCCGGCACTCTTGCAGGCGTCCTTCCAGGCCTTCTCGACCTCCTCGTCCGAGACGGTCACGCCGTTTTCCTTCTGCGCTTGCTGAAGCAAAATCTGCTGTGTGTAGGAGTCAATGAGCTGCTTGCGATATTTTTTGGGCGTGAGGTCGTTGTCGACCAGGTACTGCGCCCAGTCCTTGTCCTTGGTGTAGCCGTAGGACGTACGCATGCTCATGATCTGCTTGGTCACGGTGTCCTCGGTGAGGTTGGTGCCATTGATGGTAGCAGCCACGCCGCCAGTGAGCTTATAGCCCGAGCTAGCGCTTTCGGACTGCGACATCAGGCCGGAGCACGCCATGGCCGAGACGGAAAGCAGCATCGCCAGCACGCCGATGACCACCAGGATGATCTTGACGGTCTTGGACACATAGGTCTTGCGCTGCTTCTTACGAGAGCTGGAGGCGGCGCGAGCCTGTTGCTCGGGCGTCGGCGCAGCCTCGGGGTTCTTTTTCTTATTTGCCATGTTTGGCCTTTCGCATCACGAATCGAACAAACGCCATTGTGTCACAACGCAGCCCCCGCGGCACACCTGGCGCATGGGACACAGGTTAATCTGCACCATTTTGGTGCAAAGGGGGCATACCTGGCAGTCGGCAGTTAGGGACGTTCCTTTTAATATGAGCAGGACATTGTCAAGAGGCAAAATCGGGCCTGG
>CABUMZ010000011.1 GCA_902492825.1 uncultured Collinsella sp. | reverse complement strand
ACCGTTGCCATGATGCACGAGGCAATGCCCCACACGACAACCCAGTACTGGCGATGCACAAACCAGCTGAGCACGTTCGTCGAGTCGTCCGACGCGCTATCGCCCGAGCCGACACCGGCGATCTGCAGGTCCTCCTGGTGCTCCTCGGCGATAACGTCCATGGCGTCGTCGAAGGTTACGATACCCAGGATATGACGGTTCTCGTCGCAGACAGGGATGGCAACCAGGTCGTACTTGGTCATCTCGTCCGTCACGTCTTCCTGGTCCTCGTCGGGCGACACATAGACCAGGTCGCGATAGGCCAGCTGACCCAGCGTGGCGTCGCGGTCGGCTACGATCAGCGTGCGCAGCGAAAGCACGCCGGTCAGCATGCCGCTCGGATCCTCGGTATAGACGTAGTAGACGCTCTCGAAGTCCTCGTCGAGCTCGCGAATCGCCTCGATGGCGTCACCGACCGTTGCCGTGGCGGGCAAGGAGACAAACTCCGAGGTCATGATGCGGCCGGCGGTGTTGTCCTCATACCCCAGCAGGTTACGAATCGCCTTCTCCTCCTTGACGCCCATCAGGCGCAGGAGCTTCTCGGCCTTCTCGTAATCGAGCTCGTCGATCAGATCGGCTGCATCGTCCGGGTCCATCATGGCCAGCATCGACGATGCGTCCGTGTCGGACAGGCCCTCGAGCATCTCGGTCATAAGCTCGTCGTCATCGAACTCCGAGATGGCCTCGGCGGCCTGGGCAGTATCGAGCTGCGCAAACACCTGCGCACGCAGGCGCGGGTCGAGCTGCTCGATAATGTCGGCGATGTCGGCAGGGTGCAGCTCGCCGAGCGTCTTGTGCGACACCGAGAGTTGAATGTTCTTGGTCGAGCGGTCGAGCAGGTCCATGTAGGACCAAGCGATGATGTCCTCACTGAGCGGCTTGCCCAGGTGCTTCATAAAGCCTTCGACGATATGCTCGAGCGCGGGGCTGATGGCGCGTAGCAGACCGCGGGCACCGACCTCGGCGCCCAGCAGGCGCAGCTGGTTTTCGCCCGACATGGAAAACTTGATGTCGTTTACGCGCACGACCTTCATGCCCTGCGTGTCGACAATCTGCTTGTTGAGCACGTCGCGGGCAAGCAAGAGTTCGGTCGGCTGCAGGTACGAAAAACGGATTTCGGTGGCCGACGTCTTAAGGTGTACACCCGTCTCGTCGATACGGTCGACCCATTTGCGCCAACTGATCATAAACGGCGTCTTGCCGGGACCGCGGAACGCGAGCGACGTCACGTGTGGAAAAACTTCGCCGGTAGCAATGCCAAAATCGTTCACAACGCCGAGCTTTTCGCCATCGACGTCCAAGACCGGCAGTTTGAGCATCTCACTCAGATAATTCAATGGTGCTCCCCATCATAATTCCTCCGGACGCGGCCGCGCGTGCGGCGTCCGGGGGCTTCTGGATATGTATACGCATGCGCGGGCGGCACGCCGCTCGGCACTTACACCCCGTGCATGCGCAGAAAGCACCTGCATGGGGTCATCGACTGTATGGTCGAGGTTTGGATTTCACCTGTAACCTTTCTCTTGACCCTCATTAACCGCAGTAACTATAGCATCAGCATCGCGCTGCGGCACCGAATTTATGCGCTGCACATTGCAGGCATACCAAACGCTGACGTATCCGTGACATAGCCATTGGGGACGCTCTTAAACGACTACCCAATGACTACTCTGTGGTGTCGTCGTCCTCGGCAAGCTGGGGGAACACGGCGTCCTTGGGCATGGTGGCCTTCGTCAGCGAGGTGAGCTTTTTGCTCAACGACGTGTCCGTCTTGACCAGGTCGCTGAGCGTCACGATCTTGTAGCCGTCGGCAATGAGGCCGTCGATAATCTGCGGCAGCGCCTCGAGTGTCTGCTCGGCGCATTCGTCTCTATCGGTGAGCAGCACGATATTGCCCGGCGTCACCGAATCGAGCACCGTCGAGACCTGCTCGTCGGCACCGTTGAGCAGCCAGTCGCCCGAGTCAATATTCCACGAGACCACGGCGGAGACCAGGTCCATCGCATCAATCCAGTTCTGCTCGTCAAAGGCAGCGTAGGGAGCACGCAGCAGCATCGTCTTCACGCCGGTCGCCGACTTAATCGCATCGGTGCCTTTCGTGATCTGTTCGCGTACCGCCTCACGGTCCCGACCCTTGAGCGAATCGTCACTGTAGCTGTTGGATCCGATCTCGCACCCGGCATCGACAATCGCCTTGGCCGTGGCAGGCGAGGCCTCGACCGCATCGCCCGAAAGGAAGAACGTCGCGGTGACGCCCTTTTCCTTGAGCACCTGCAAGATCTGTTTGGTGGCGCCGCTCGGACCCTCGTCAAACGTCAGCGCCACGTACTTTTTGTTGCCCTTGGGCGCCACGCTGGCGCACGCAACAACGCAATCGGTGGCGGGCACAACCTCGCCGCGGTCTTGCGTCTTGCCCGACTGCTCACCAACCCACACCTCGGAGCGGCCCTGGACACCCCACGTCTGCACATACTCGATAGCGCCCGTGCCTTCGACCTTGAGCTTGGGCTCGATAACCGTAGCCTGAACCTCGTGCTTCTCGTAGATGTTACGGCCATCCTTGACCGTCACCTTCTCGCCACCCTCAAGTTCGCGGCTATCCCATTTGCCCTGCTTCACGCGCTTGCCGTCGACCTTCACCGACAGCTTTTCGCCCCCATGGCGCTTGAGCACGCTGTCATCGACGGCTAGCAGGTCGCCTGCGTCGTAGGTGTCAGTCAAATCCTGTTCGTCGATGAGATTCTGCAGCGTAGAGCCCACGCGCACCGCGGTCTTCTGGCCGTTGAGGACGACATCCACGCTGCGGTTGACGTAGCCCACGACGGCAGCGATAAACAGCACGAGTGCGCAGCCCACGGCGATGAGCGCATAGGGCAGGCGAGACGGACGACGGGGCGTGCGGCCGTTGCCGATCCGAGCGCTTCGGTCGCTAAAGCCGCGGCTATGGTTGAGATACATCGCGCCGGGCTTACGGTGACGCTTGCGCTGACCGCTGGGCAACTGCCCCAGATCGCGGCGCGCCGTCGGACGCGCGCCCGAGCGTCCGTGTGAATATGATCCGTTTTGGCGCATGTGCCCTCCCCCATAAACACAGCAAGCCGGAGCAACAGGTCTCCGGCTTGCCTCCCATCATTTGGTACGTCGCTATTTTGTAGCTTTTGACGAGCCTCCGCTCGCCTTTTGGTATTCGTCCTTAAAGGCCTTGAACATGCCGCGCGTCTTGCCGAGCTGCTTGCCCAGTGCGCGACTGCCCTTGTCCACGGCAACCGATCCCTTGTCGTCGAGCACCTTGGCGCCCTTTTTGACCTTGTCGCCCACCACGACGCTGGCCTCGGCGGCCTTGGCAGCCGCACCGCCCGAATACCCGAGCGACTTGACCTCGTCCGAAACGATCATTGCGCCGTCCGCATAACCGCGCAGCATCGTCGGCGGCACCTGCGTGTCACCGACCAAAACACTCGAAGCAGCACCGGCGGTCACATAGAATGCCTGCACGATGCCCGAGCGCGGCTTGAACTCCACATCCGAGCAATAGCCCACGACGTCGCCCGATTCCGTGCGCACGTCCATACCGACCCAGATGATGCAATCGTCCAGGTTGATGTCGAGGCGCTTAGCGGCGGCGGCATCGTACGTGTCCTTGACGTCATCGACCGCAATGGCGCCCTCGTAGACACCAATGGCGTCGAGCGCTACGAATCGATCGGGGCGCTCGATCATGCCCGCGATATCGGACTGGCGGACCATAAAGCCGACCACGCGCGTACCGCCCGGGGTAAAGACCGGAAAGTGAATCTTTCCGAGCTTTTTAGGGCTGCGCGGTGTGCCGTCCTTTTTGGTACGCTTGTCCTCAGTAGGCTTGCGATAGATCTTGGCGCCGACAAAATCCCCGGCGCGCATTATGCCTCGGTCGAGGGCTCCGCAGCCTCGGTATCAGCCTCGACGGCGTTCTCGACCACGACGTCGGCGGCAGGCGTCACGTTGCCGCCCGAAATGGCGTCGTTGAGCTGCTCGCGCAGCTGGTCCATGCGCTCGCGGGCCAGGTCGACCTTGGCGCGCAGGTCGTCGGTCTTGGCGTCGACCATCGGGCCAAAGTCATTCACCGCAGCACGGGCCTCCTCGGCGCTGTGCTCGTAGGTGTCGCGCATATTGTCCCAGGCGTCGTTGGCGATATCGGCAGCCATGGCGCGGGTCTCGGCGCCCGAGCGCGGGGCCAGAGCAACGCCGACAATAGCGCCGGCAGCGGCACCAAAAAGTGCGCCGGAGACAAAGCTGAAAGTCTTACCCATGATCATTCCTCTCCTGCGGGCACGTCGGTGCCCACCGTTTGAATGCTGTCCATTATACCCGCAGCGCATCACTTGCCGCTCCGCTCATCTGCGTACGGCAAAGGCGCAGGTACGTGATGGTGATAAACGCGTAGGCCTACTCCTGGGGCATAGCCGGCATGGCCACCGTGGCACCCGGGTCCTCGCCGGCGCCGTCCACGAGCGGCAGGCCGCCCTCATGCGCAGGTCCTGCCGGAACCGTCGCAGCACCGCCAAAGACGGCAGCGGAGGCCTCGTGGTTCTCGGCAACCGCGCCCTCGGTATCGATTACCTCCTGCGGCTCGTCGTCAAAGTTGGGGACGCCCTGGGGCTCGGCGGGAACGGGCTCGGCGGTCGCATCGGCAACGAGCTCGGCGTCGACCGGCACATCGCCCTCGTCAGCGCCCTCGTCCTCGGCAGCATCTTCGCCGTTCGCGGCGGCAACGGCCTCGTGCGGGTCCTTGCCCTCGGCCTCGGCACGCATGCCCAGTACCAGGTTGCGCAAACCCGCGACCGTACCGTCCACATCGGGAGCGGGCTGGTCGGCATGCAGATAGGCCCAATCCATCATAAAGGTCGCCGAAGACAGCGCGCCGATGGCCAGCGCGTCGTCGGGACACGAAAGCTCGACCTCAAAGACACGCTCATCGTGCTCGCTTACGCGGGTGCGGCCGCACGAAATGCTGCCAGCGAGACCGGTCTCGTTCATGAGCTCGACCGTCACGTGCTCCAGCAGATGGCAAAGCTCGGTCTGGCCCATGCAGTCCTGGAACTCGCGACCGGAATCGCCCAGGCACAGATGCTTGGCAATCGCAGGTACCAGGTAGTACACGCGCGCCGTGGCCTCGATGTCCTCCGAGGTCATAAGCGGCATGCCGGGGCTCACCAGCACGTGCGCGCAGATCTTGTCCTCGCTGACGGTGACCTTAAGGATGTTGAACAGGCCTGCCATAACTCTCCCCTACTCTTCCTTGCCCTACTCGTCGCCGTCGTGCGGGTCCGCAGAACCCGCGTCCGACGCCGCCGGCTTATCTGCCGAGGACTCGGAATCCTTCTTATCGGTTTCGGCCGGAGCGATCACGCGAATGAGCGAGATGCGCTGGCCACGCATCGACTGCACCTTAAACTTGTACCCCGCGACCTCAAACACCTCTCCGATGTCGGGCACCGAGTCGCAAAGCTCCAAAATCCAGCCGGCGATGGTCTCATAATCATCGCTTTCCTCGAGCGGCCAACCAAGGTCAATCGCGTCATCGCACGAAAAACGCCCATCGACAAGCCACTCGCGGCGCGAAAGGCGCGTGAGGTACTTGTTGTCGGGGTCAAACTCGTCCTCGATCTCGCCCACGATCTCCTCGACGATGTCCTCGATGGTGATGATGCCGGCCGTGCCACCGTACTCGTCCACGACCACTACGATCTGGTCGTGCGAGGTCTGCATCTCGGACAGCAGCGGCAGGATGTCCTTGGTGTCGGGCACAAAGGTGGCGTCGCGCAAAAAGTCGGCGATGGGCTGGTCGCCCTTGCCGTCGAGCGAAGGCTGGATCAGGTCCTTGATGTGCGCGATGCCCACGACGTTGTCGGGATCCTCGTGATAGACGGGGATGCGGCTAAAGCCGGTCTGGCGCATGGCGGACAGCACGTCGGCGACCGTCTCGTCGTCCTCGCACATGGTGGTGTCCACGCGCGGCACCATGACCTCGCGGGCAACGGTGTCGCCCAGGTCGAAGATCTCGTGGATCATGCGCTTTTCCTCGTCGAGTAGATCGTCCTGCTCCGAGACCATGTATTTGATCTCTTCCTCCGAGACGTTTTGGCGGTCGTCGGCGCTCTTGATGCGCAGGATACGGGCCAGGCCGTCGGAGCAGGCACCGGTCAGCCACACGAGCGGGCGGGCGATCTTTTGGAACACGGAGAGCGGTCCCACGACCTGCTTGGATACGCCTTCGGCATTAGCCAGGCCGATGCGCTTGGGCACGAGCTCGCCAACCACGATGGACACGAAGGCGACGGCGACGGTGATGATGACCGGCGCCAGGCCGCGCGCGATGGCGGAAAGCGGCGCGATGCCAAAGCTCATGAGCCACGTGGCAAGCGGGTCGGACAGGCTCGTCGAGGCGACGGCGGACGAGGCAAAGCCCACGAGCGTGATGGCGACCTGGATGGTGGCGAGCAGCTGATCGGAATCGGCGGCCAGCTTAATGGCGCGCTCGGCGCGTTTGTCGCCTTCCTCGGCCTCGTGCTCCAGCACAGCGCGCTTTGCCGTGGTGAGCGCCATCTCGGACATAGAGAAGTAGCCGTTGATGAGGGTCAAAACGAGGGTGGTGATAAGGGAGATGGTTATGTCCATCGGGAGTTTCTCGAACCTCCAAGATTCGGGACGTTAGGGTAAAACGTTGGTGGCGGATACGGCAATTGCGCCGGCACCCAAACGAGGACGCGGGCGCGCAGGCATGGTCGCTAGATTACGAAGAGGATCACCGCCATAAACTGGAAGATGCTGCCGGCGAGCACCCACAGGTGAAACACGCTGTGCAGATAGCGTACGTTTTTGGCGATATAGAACGGCACGCCCGCGGTGTAGCACACGCCGCCGACGGCGAGCAGGGCAAGTGCCACGGGGTTGAGCAGCACCACAAGTTCGGGCAGCTTAAAGACAACGAGCCAGCCCATCAGCAGGTAGACCAAGCCACTTACCCAGTGCGGTTGACGCTCGCGCATAAAGCACTCGAGGGCGATGCCGATAATGGCGATGGCCCATACGGCAAAGAACAGCGCAGGACCGCCGTCGTTTGCGAGCGTGATGAGGCAAAACGGCGTATAGCTGCCGGCTATGAGCAAGTAGATGCAGCTGTGGTCAATGATGCGAAAGACGCGCTTGGCGCGCGCGGGCTGAATCGCGTGGTAGAGCGTAGAGGCCAGATATTCGAGAATAATGCTGACACCATAGACAATCGCCGCGGCCATGTGTGCCGGGCCCCCGCCGCGCAGGGCAGCGAATACGATCAGGAGCACCAGGCCCGCGATACCCAGCAGGCAGCCGACACCATGGGTGACGGAGTTCATAATCTCCTCGCCCACCGTGTAGTGTGGAACGGCCGCGGTCTTGGGTCGCGGCTTAGAACTGTCGCTCGAATCGGACATGCCGGTTACATCCTCCAACGTAAAGAGTTCTCAACACTATATCAAAGCGTCTAGGTACGTGCGAAATTTGCGCCATACGCGACCCTTTGTTTACCCATTCTTTGCCTGTTGACGCATCGACGGCGAACGTCCATAATGCGCTTGCATTAAATGTTGACGTATTAACATCTTATAGGAGAATACCGCATGGCTCAAAACGCACGTTCCCATCGAAAGCTCAAGATAGCCGGCATCGTTGCACTGGTGGTTGTCGTTGTGCTGCTCGGATTTGCCGGCAACTTTCTGTTTGACTTCGCGCTGAATCCCCAAGCGCCGTACACCATGAAGATGATGCAGGATAGCAAGAACGACAAAGAAGGTGAGCAGCCGGATGCCGAGGGAACCGAGGCGCGGGCATGGTTTAAAGAGAATCGTGAGAGCAGCAGCCTCACGGCAGATGACGGAACCGAACTTGCCGCTTGGTATTTTGCCGCCTCGGAGAACACCCACGATTACGCCGTCTGCCTGCATGGATATACCAACGAGCCCATCGGCGTGGCCCGATACGCCAAGCGCTTCCACGACCGCGGCATGAACGTGCTCGCGCCTGCCGCCCGCGCCCACGAGCGCTCCGGCGGCGACTATATCGGCATGGGCTGGCCCGAGCGACTCGACGTTATCGCATGGATCGGGCGAATTGTTCAGGCTGACCCCGAGGCGCGCATCCTGGTCTTTGGCGAGTCGATGGGTGCGGCAACCGCCATGAACGTCGCGGGGGAATCTCTGCCCGCAAACGTGAAATGCATTATCGAGGACTGCGGTTATACGAGTGTTTGGGACGAGTTTTCTCTGCAGCTCAAGGACGTGTTCGGCCTGCCCAGCTTTCCCTTGCTCGATGTAGCAAACTTGGTGTGCAACGTGCGCGCGGGCTACGACTTTCATACGGCGAGCAGTGTGGAGCAACTCAAACACGCGACGGTTC
The DNA here is from genome assembly GCA_902492825.1 of uncultured Collinsella sp. Classification (GTDB taxonomy): domain Bacteria; phylum Actinomycetota; class Coriobacteriia; order Coriobacteriales; family Coriobacteriaceae; genus Collinsella. The sequence goes on along the minus strand of CABUMZ010000011.1, from coordinate 15,632 downwards.
CCATGCTGTTTATCCACGGCGACCAGGACACCTTTGTGCCGTACGGCATGCTCGACCAAAACTACGACGCGTGCGCCAGCAAAGTCAAGCAAAAGCTCACCATCCATGGCGCCACCCACGCCAAGAGTGCGCAAGTTGACCCCGAGCTCTAGTGGAACACGGTCGATGACTTCCTCGACGAGTATTTTTAGGCAAAAAGCAACGTCTGGGGTTTTGTTGCCAAAAAACGGTTTGTGGTCGGCGGGATTCGATTTTTCGCCGCACTTCCAAAAAGCCGCCCGTGAGCGCTGTGCTCACGGGCGGCTTTTGCTCAACTAACGCTACAAAGGCGCTTGTTTTGTCCAATAGCTAGGTACTACTTGACCTCGATGAGCTCGTACTCGCTCGTGCCCAGGCCGATCTTCTCGGCGTGCGCGATGCACACGCGCCAGTCGGTGTCGGGATGCGTGATGCAGAAGGGGTCCTTGGCCTGCTCGCCCTCCAGATGCTCGTGGTTGTGCTCCATCTTGGCCGCGCTATCGGTGAGCTCGGTGTTGGGCAGCGGCTCGGACGCCATGACGGCATCGGCGCAGGCCTGGTCGATGGCGACCGGGTCGAAGCTCGCGAACATGCCGATATCGTTGACGATAGGTGTGTCGTTTTCGGGATGGCAATCGCAGTTGGGGCTGATATCCATGGCAAGCGAGATATGGAAGCTCGGGCGGCCGTCGACAACGGCCTTGGTGTACTCGGCGATCTTGCAGTTGAGCACGTCGGCCGCGGCCTCATAGCCGGGCTTGATGCAGTCCTGGTTGCATGCCGCAATGCAGCGTCCGCAGCCCACGCAGCGATCGTGGTCGATGGCAGCCACGTGCACCGTGCGAGTAGCGCCGCTGGCAAGCTCGCGCTCGCGGGTGCCGTCGAACGAGATAGCGTTGTGCGCGCAGATCTTTTCGCAGGCATGGCAGCCAACGCAGTGCTCGGTCGCGACGTTCGGCTTGCCGGCGGCATGCTGCTCCATCTTGCCGGCACGGCTGCCGCCTCCCATGCCCAGGTTCTTCATGGCGCCGCCAAAACCGGCCTGCTCATGGCCCTTAAAGTGGGTGAGGCTGATCACGATATCGGCATCCATGAGCGCCTGACCGATCTTGGCCTCGTGCACGTACTCGCCGCCTTCGACCGGGACGAGCGCCTCGTCGGTGCCCTTGAGGCCGTCGGCAATGATGATCTGGCAACCCGTAGCATACGGGGTAAAGCCGTTCTGGTAGGCGGTATCGATGTGCTCGAGCGCGTTTTTGCGGCTACCGACATAGAGCGTATTGCAGTCGGTGAGGAAGGGCTTGCCGCCCAGCTCCTTCACGACGTCCGCGACGGCGCGGGCGTAGTTGGGGCGCAAAAAGCTCAGGTTGCCCAGCTCGCCAAAGTGAATCTTGATAGCAACGAACTTGTTCTCAAAGTCGATCTGCTCAATTCCGGCGTGACGGATGAGGCGCTTGAGCTTGTCGAGCTGGCTCTCGCGAGCATGCGTGCGCAGGTTGGTGAAGTACACCTTAGCGGGTGCTGCGGGTGCAGTTGCGGTCATAGATCTATCCCCTCGGTCTATATGGCGTTACAGACATAAGAGGATGGTACCAGTTAAAGCAGAGTTAAAGTCAAGTACGGCACCTAGTCATTGGGGACAGACTTAAATGACTAGTCGCAAGGGACACTCTTTCGCCGCCCGGCAGTTGGAGACAGTCCTTGCCAGCCCGGCCGGCGAGCCGACGAATGGCAAGGACTGTCCCCGATGGCTACTCCTGCACTTTGAGGGCTTCGGCCAAGCTGACGCGCTTGATGGAGCGCGTGTGCAGCAGTGCCACGACCAGGTAGGTCGCAAAGCCGATTCCTGCGCACGCCGCCATGGACCAAGCGGGCACGTAGATCTCGATATTGCCGTTGTAGGCGAGCAACATCGAGCGGAAGATGGCCGTGAGCGAGCCAATAATGACCGGCAGGCTCAGCACGAGCGACGCCACCACGCACAGCGTGATCGAGCGGATGTACAGATGCGAGATCTCGCCATCGCGATAGCCAAAGACCTTCATGTAGCTAATCGAACGGGCGCTGTGGTCGATCACAGCCTTGGTCAGCAGGTACATAAACAGCAGGAAGATAAACACCGCGAGCCCGACCATCATGCCGATCATTTTGCTCATCATGCCGATGAACTGGTCGCCCACGGCGCGCATGTCGTCGGGCGTGGTGTCGCCGGCAAAGTAGCGCGCGTCGAGGTCGAGCTTCTCGTCGCTCACATAGCCGTTAAAGTAGGCGGCGTCGTTGTCGAACAGCTCGTTAAAGTCTTCGATACTCATATAGATATTCATGTCCGACTTGGAGCCCCAGGCACAGTCCTTGCCCACGTACTCAAAGGAATAATTCTCGCCCTCATACTTGTCGTGGAACGTGACCTTCTGCCCCTCGCTCCAGCCAAACTTGTCGAGCAGGCCGCCGCCAAAGACGACGTGTCCGTCGCCGACGTTGAGGCCTTTCCAATAGCGCGAATCGGATGAAATGCCGTAGACGGAAATCGTCTCCTCGCCATTTCCATCGCCGCGGTCGTATTGCAGCTGGTAGACGGCGTATTTCTCGGCCTGCGCGATTGCGCTTGCACCATTGTCGATCGTATTGACCGGGTGGATATCGTCGTTGTCGGTGTCGATCTTAGAGGCCTTGTCGATCAGGTCGATAGCCTCGTCGCGGTTGCAGCCGAGGGCATCGGCAAGGTCATCGAGGCGCGCATAAAGCGCATCCTTCTTGTCCTGGACCTTGGCAAGCGCATCCTGCGCTGCGGTCAGGCTCTCGGCAGACGGAGATGCGGTCGCGGCATCGGCTGCCGCCTGCGCCGCATCGGCCGCGTCGTCAAGCTCGTCATCGGCATCCTGAGCGGCAGAAAGCAGTGCGCCGTCAACCGACTGCAAACGCTCGAGTGCCGACCACTGCTCGCGCTCCTCGGCAGTGCCCTCGAGCTCCAGCGGCGCCTTGAGCGTGTACTGGTGCTCGGCGACCAGGCTTGTCTCGAGGTTGTCGGCGTAGTGCGTCATCGTGGGCAGAATCGCCAGGCCAAAGAGCAGCAGCAGCGACGCAAATGCAATGCCCACGAAGAGCGTGGCAAAGTTGCCCAGGTTGCGCAGGAAGATGCGCAAGCGGAAGCGGGAAACAAAACCTATGCGCTCCGGCAGCTGCAGGCCGCGCTTGGTGCCAGACTTGCCGCTCGCCTCGTGGCGAAGAAACTGCAACGGCGTCTTGCCCATCTTGCGAAGCAGACCCACCAGCGTGATGAGAATGAGCGCAGCGGCGGGAACCACGGCGCACTTCACAAAGATCTCCCAGCTCCAGTACACCTGGAAGGGCGGCAGGCTGTACGAGCCGTAATAGAGGCTGCGCATGGGCTCGGTAAAGAACACGACGCCGAGCGCAGTGCCCAAAAGCGCCGCGACCACGCCCACGATGGCGGGAAGCGCAAGGTAGTGCAGCACGATCTCGCGTCGACGATAGCCGCTGGCGAGCAGCGTGCCGATGATGGCGCTCTCCTCCTCGATGGTGGCGTCGGTAAGGACCACAAAGACGAACGCCATGATCACGATGATGATGTCGAGCAGCGTCATCCACATCATGGAGTCGCCGTCTACGTCGTCGCGCGCGTAGCCAATGCCCTGGTTGGAATCGGCGTCGATGAGGTCATCCACGCGTGCATCGGCATCGGTCAGCGCCTCGGCCATATCCTGCTCGGCATCGATGCGGTCTGCAGTGGAGAGATCGCGATCGGTAAAGGTAAAGGAATAGGTGTAGGCGGGTGCGCCGCCGGCGTCCTCGAGCGCGGCAAAGCCGGCGTCGCTGACCTCGGCCACGCCATAGGTGATGGTGTTCACCGTAAAGTCCGAATTGTTGAGGAACAGCGCCTGGCTATCGGGCTGGGTCATGATGCCGCAAATGGTGTAGGTGCGACCCTCGAGCTCGACTTTATCGCCCACGGACAGGTTGTTATTGGTGGCAAAGACACGGTCGATGGCCACCTCGTCATCCGCCTTGGGCTCCTTGCCCTCACAGTAGGACGCGATATCGACCTTGGTGCGGTGCGCATAGGTGCGCAGCGTGCGCTTGGTGCCGTCGTCGCCGGACACCTTTTTGATGATGGCGTCGATGGAGAAATTCTTGTAGAGCGTGACGCCGCCGACGTCGCCGGCTGCATCCTCGGCGGCCTTAAGCTGCTTGTCGGTAGCCTCGAAGGAGGTGGTCACGCGGCCGTCCTCAATCGTGTACGCATCGCGCATGTCGTCGATAAGGTAGCCAATGGAATGCGCTGCGAGCAAAAAGCCCGAGGTAAGGGCGATGCTTCCGCACATAAGAAGAAAGATGCCCAGGTACTTGCCGATATTGCGGCGCAGCTCGCGCGGGAGACGTTTTGCGAGAGGTGTCATGGCGCCGCCTACCAATCGAGCTCGGCGGCTGCGACGGGCGACTCGTTGAGCTCATCCTCGACGATGCGCCCGTCGCGCAGGCGCAGCATGCGATTGGCCATGCGCGCGATGGCGGCATTGTGGGTGACAATGATGATGGTGCAGCCGTAGGTGCGGTTGACATCCTCCATGAGCTGCAGGATTTCCTTGGACGTCTTGTAGTCGAGCGCGCCCGTGGGCTCGTCGCACAGCAGCAGGCCCGGGTTTTTGACGAGCGCACGGCCGATGGCACAGCGCTGCTGCTGACCACCCGAAACCTGACGCGGGAACTTGTTGCGGTGCTCGTAGAGGCCCAGCGAACGCAGCAGGTCGTCGATGTTGAGCGGCTTTTTGGACAGGTGCGCCGTGACCTCGATGTTTTCCTTGATGGTGAGGTCGGGCACCAGGTTGTAGAACTGAAAGACAAAACCAAGCTCGCGGCGTCGGTACTCGCCCAGGTCTCCGGCCTTGAGTGTGGTGAGGTCGCAGCCGTCCACCAAAATAGAGCCGCCGTCGGCATCCTCCAGGCCGCCGATCAGGTTAAGAAATGTCGACTTGCCCGAGCCGGAGGGCCCCAGCATGACGCAGATCTCGCCGCGGTTGATAGACGTGTTGATGCCGTCGAGCACCGTCAGGCGTGCATCTCCATCGCCGTAGTGCTTTTTGAGATCCTTAACCTGGACGTAGGCTTCCTGCGTTGCCATGGTATCCCCCATTGTTAGCCTCGTACTACTTTATGAGCGTAATAGTAAACCTTGGCGAACTATTTTGGGGCGAGAGTGGGGATTTGTTTCAGACTAGTCATTGGGGACGTTCTTAAATGACCAGTCACAAGGGACGCTCTTTCGCCACCCGGCAGTTGGGGACGCTCCTTATCTGCCCCCGATGGCTAGTCATTTAAGTCTGTCCCCAATGAATACTTTTGGTCGTTTAAGTCTGTCCCCAATGAGTAGGTGTCTAGGCGTGGGATTTGTTGTGGGCGAGGGCTAGGCCTACGGCGGCGATGGCCGCGGCAAAGAGCACTGTGACGCCCAGATCGCAAGCGATGTCGCCCAGCACGGTGGACGTCAGGTCCGCGGCGAGCGCCTTGCCAATCGCGTCGTTCACCCAATACGTCGGCACAAAATGCGCCGCGGTCTGCACGGCTGGGCCCATCAGCGACAGCGGCATCCAGGCGCCGCCCAAAAACGTCATGAGCATGCCGAGCAGGTTGCCCACACCGTTGAGCAGCTCCTCACGCGCACCCAGGCTCGAAAGGGCAAAGCCAACGGCCAGAGGCGTGCACGCCAGGGCAAACGTCGCCGCCAGCGCCAGGCACACACGACCCACGCCGACCTCGGCAACCGCGCCGGCAAAGCCCACGACGCCCATCATGCTCGACACAAACCAGATGCAGACGGTGATCACAGTGGCGGCCGCAAACACGGCGAGCGAACGCCGGCGCTCGGAGATTGGGCCGGCATCCATACGACGCACGCGCTCGGGCTCGTTCATGCCCGAGAACACCAGCCCCACCGATACGATGACCGACGAGATAATCGCGTACGCGCCAAAGTTGAAATACGACTTGAGCATGGCGGCGGCAGTCGAACCAACCTTGACCTGCTCAATCTGGACCTCGGCGCGCTTGGCGGCGGCATGCTCGGCGGCCTTGGCGACGCTACCATTAGAGGCGGCGGGCTCTAGGGCCGCTGCAGCGCCCGCGAGCGAAATCCAGCGCGAAGCCTCGGCAGACGAAAGCGCCGCCGCCATGGTGCCGGCACCGTAGGTCACATCGAGCTTGGGCAGGGCCTCCCCCGCGCGGGCGGCCGCGACCAGGTCGTTCTCAAACCCCTCCGGGATAAAGAACACGCAGTCGGCGCTACCCTTGGCGCTGTTGCTCTTGGAGAGCGCGTCCGCAAGATCGTAGGTATCGTCGCCGACGCCCGTGACCAACTCAAAGCGCGACCCCAGGTGCTTGGTGAGCGCATGCGAAAGGTCGCTGTCGTCGCGGTCGACCACGATCACGTTGGCATCGTAGGGCTCGTACTCGGTGAGCTGCGACGAGTTCCAGCTCACCGATGCCGCGATGAATACGCCCATGAGCGAGATGAACACCGTATAGATGAGCAGGTAGAACGGGTGCGCCAGCGCCATGCGAAGCGCAGTCTTAAAGGTGCTCATAGCGGCTCCTTCCAAAGGTCAGCGTGGCGGCGGCAACGAACAGCAGCGCCATAAGGACCAGCGCGCCGGCGCGAACGACAAAGGGGCCCAGGTTCTCAAAGAAATACAGGCGGTTGAACATGTCGCAGATGAGCTTGACGGGGTTGAGCCAGCACTCGGCCGGGCAGGCGCGGGCGACGTCGTCGGCAAGCGCCATCGCCGGCTCGCCGTAGAGGCCGGCGAACAGGGCGCACGTGGTAGCAAAGCCCGTGAGGATGCCGGACTTGGACGCCTTGCCGCCCTTAACGGGAAGCGTGCCCACAAAAAGGCCCAAGCCCGTGGCGGCAAGCGCGGAAGCGGCGCCACCCACCAGACACAGCCCCTCGCGCCCGCCAAAGTCGACGCCCACGACCAGGCGCACGTAGCCGATCGCGATCGTCATCGAGGCAAAGGAGACCAGCCACGAGCCGACAAAGATGCCGGTCAGCGATGCCGTCTTGGAAAGACCGCCCACACAGCGACGTGCGCCAAGGCCCGACAGATTGGGCTGCAGGTCGACGACGCTCAAGGCGGCAAACTCCGCAGACATCATCGCGACCAGGCCAAAAAGCGCGTAATAGTAGACGACCGTGCCATCGGGCGTGGTGCGTGTCAGGCTTACGCGGCGGGTACCGCCCTCGAGCGATAGAGCGCGCGCAACCGCCTCCGGGTCGGCGAGCGCCGCCGGGTTGTCTTGGGCAATCTGGGACATGAGCTCGGCATTTTGTGTATACGAGCTTGCCACCGTCTCCAGAATACTGCGGTCGGTGAGCACCGACGTCGCACGCGAGCTGCCATAGCTCGAAAGCAACGTGAGTTTGGGTGCGCCTGCGTCGTCGACCGTATAGATGCCCGCGACCTCGCCGGCCTTAAGCGCACGGTTCGCATCGGCCGCGTCGTCGCACTCGTGGATCTCGAGCAGCTGATTGTCGCTCTCCTTGGCAAGCGACGTCGCCACGTCCTTAAAGGTCGAGGCGTCCCAGGCCTCGTCCGCTATGACGGCAACCGGTACCGGGTCGACCTTGCCGTCGGAGCTGAGGTTCGCAAACATAAACATGAACATCGTGGAAAGTGCGATGGGAAAGAGAGCGCCCCAGACCCACGTGCTCGGCCGGCGCAGCAGCGTCCTGACCGTGGTGATGATGGTGTTGAACATGACTGCCCCCTAGTCGCGCAGCTCGCGGCCGGTGATCTCGAGGAACACGTCGTTGAGGGTCGGCGGCTCGCTCCACACGCGGCCGAGCGCCACGTCGGCAGCGCGCAGCGTGTCGAGGATGTCGACCAGGTTGTGCGGGCTCGCCTCGCAGGTGCAGACGAGCTCGCCGCCGGACAGCTCGACGCTGAGCACGTGCTCGAGGGCGCGCAGCCGCTCGACCGTGGCTGGCTCGACGGCGCCGACCTCGACAGTCACGCGCTCGCCCATCTGAATCATGCGCTTGAGCTCGTCGTTGGTGCCCTGCGCCAGCACGCGGCCGCCGTCCATGATCATAATGCGGCTGCAGATTTGCTCGACTTCCTCCATGTAATGGCTGGTATACACCACCGTGGCGCCCTCGTCGCGCAGGCGGCAGATGCCCTCCAGGATGACATTGCGGCTCTGCGGGTCGACCGCCACCGTGGGCTCGTCAAAGAAGATGAGCTCGGGCTTGTGCGCGATGCCGCAGGCGATGTTGAGCCGGCGCGCCAGGCCGCCCGAGAGCTTACCGGGGCGGAACTTAGCAAAGTCGCCCAGGCCGACAAAGTCAATCGCCTCGTCGACCAGCGCGCGACGGCGCTTGCGGCCGCTGGCGTAGAGGCTGCAAAAATAGTCGATGTTCTCACGCACCGTGAGCTCGTCGAACACCGCAACTTGCTGTGGGACCACGCCGATGCGGCGCTTGAGGTCGTAGCGCGTGGGCGTCATGGGTTCACCGAACAGCTCGATGGTGCCTTTGTCGTAGGCGAGCAGCTGCAGAATGCAGTTGATGGACGTGGTCTTGCCCGAGCCGTTGGGGCCCAGCAGGCCAAAGATCTCGCCGGGGGCGATGCTCAGATTAAAGTGGTCGAGCGCAATAAGATCGTCGTAGCGCTTGACGAGGTTTTCGACGTGGACGATGTCTGTCATGAGGCGGCCCTTCTGTTGATTGCGGCCCGGTACGATTGCATCATCGCAGGAGCGGCCGGCGCGCACCAGTGAGCTTTGTCACGAGTGCGGAGGCTCGGTCGCGTTGCCCGCCGACGCGACCGCTTTGCCGCGCGGGAGGAATGTCACGGTTGCGCAGGCGGCCCCTCCACCACACGCAGCTTCGCGTACAATACCCGTATGAACAGGCTTTTCGACAAATCGATCGTGCTGGCGTGCTGTATTGCGGCCGCCATGGGTCTTGCTGTGGACGCTCGCCTGGTCGCGGCGTTTTGCCTTGGCGTTATTGCCACCTCGCTGGCCGAGGTCGCACAGGGAAACCGCGCCCGCCGTGCGAGCGAGGCCGCGAGCTACACTTACGTCATCGCGGCTGTCTTCGTGCCGCCGTTTGTGCCGTTTGCGCCTCTCGCCCTCTATGACATCGCGCGGCGCGTGCGCCGTGAGCACGCCTGGGTCGCGCTGAGCATTGGCTCCGTCTTTGCCTTTGCGCTCGTCGCGGACCTTCGCACCGACGCGCTTACCGCCCGAACGCTCCTGCTGACCGCCATCCTTTCGGTTGCCGCCACCTTGCTATCGCTACGCACCGCCCAGTTAGAGCGCGAGCAGCAGCGCATGCGCCGTACCCGCGACGAACTGCAGGAACGAGCCCTCGCGCTCGAAGCGCGCAACCGCGACCTCGCCGATCGCCAGGACTATGAGGTCGAACTTGCGACCCTGGCCGAGCGCGCCCGCATCGCGCGCGAAATTCACGACAACGTCGGCCACCAGCTCACGCGTGCTTCGTTGCAGACCGAGGCCCTGCGCGTGGTCCACGCCAACGAGCCCAGGATTGCCGCCGACTTTGCCGACGTCAAACGCACGGTTGACGAGGCGCTCCAGCTCGTACGCACCAGCGTCCACGCGCTCAACGACAACGCCGTCGACCTTTCCGTGCAGCTCGAACGCATTGTTGAAGGCGCGCGCTCGGACGGCGGCCCGCAGATTGAGCTTGAAGTTTTGGCCGAGCATGCACCCGCCAACGTCGCCAACTGCTTTGCGGCGGTGCTGCGCGAGGCGCTTTCCAACGCCATGCGCCACGCTTGCGCCCAGACCGTCACCGTACGATGCATGGAGCATCCGTCGTTTTACCAGCTCATCGTTACCGATGATGGCGTGGACGCGACCCCGGCGAGCAGCAGCAACGTCGCAGAAGGCATGGGGCTCGCCTCCATGCGCGAGCGCGTCGAGGCGCTTGACGGCACCTTCACCGCCGGTCCGCGTGCCGGCGCCGGCGGCTGGCGCGTGTTTGCCACCGTTCCCAAACCGCAAGGAGATGAGGGCCGATGAGGCTTATTGTCGACGACGACCGCTTGGTGGTCGATTCGCTCAAGATTATCCTGGGCGCCCAGCCGCAGATCGAGGTGGTGGGCACCGGCGCCAACGGCAACGATGCGGTGGCGCTCTACGCCGAGCACGCACCCGATATCGCACTGCTCGACATCCAGATGCCGGGACGCGACGGCCTATCGGCGGCACGCGAGATCCTCGGGCGCGACCCTGCGGCGCGCGTGGTGTTTCTGACGACATTCTCGGATGACGAGTACATTGTGTCGGCGCTCAAGCTGGGTGCCCGCGGCTATCTGATCAAAACCGATGTCGCCGCCATTCCGCCAGCGTTGGCGCAGGTCATGAGCGGCAAACGCGTGCTCGAGGGCAAGGCGATCGAGGATATCAACTTTGATGGGGCGGGCGTCGAGGCCGGCACGGCCCGCCGGCCCGCGGCCTTTGTCAGCCTGACCGACCGCGAGTTCGAAGTCGCCGAGCTCATCGCCCGCGGCCTCGACAACAAGGAAATTGCCGCCACCGCCTACATGGGCGAAGGCACCGTACGCAACCACATCAGCTCGATCCTTGCCAAAATGGGCCTGCGCAACCGCACGCAGATCGCCATTGCGTACTTGCGAGGGTAATTACCCAACGACCGACCGCCCCGGCATAGCAAAATGGCTGTTATCGATTTAATGCCATTTCAAAACCATGCCGGATTACGGGGCTAAACTCAGGGCCCCATCCATACTTGCGTTTTCTGCAAGATGACGGCTCGTCTACCTGCGGTTTTATTTTCACGAATATCGGCATGGTTGGGGACTCGTGATTCAGCCCCGTAAACCGGCATAGTTTTTTCGGACGGCCCTGTACGAGCGCCTCCGCAAGCCTCGTGAAACCAAGATGACCCGTTTCCCTCAGTCCCCGGGGGATCATTTGACGGTGCCCGCCACGAAATCGGCCCATCTACTACGTTTGACTCGGTACCCCTGACCATGCCTTCGTTTTGAGCAAAACCGCAGGCGTTCTACCTGCGGTTTTGTTTTCGCGTTTTTCGGCATGGTTGGGGGTAAGGGGCCAAACGTAGTAGATGGGCCGATTTCGTGGCGCACCCTCCTCCCCCGGCACACAAAAGTGCCGCCACGGAGGAGGGAGATACCGTGGCGGCCAGGGGTGGGGTGGGGGCTGTGTTTTGGCTCCCCGCTAGCCGCCCGGGGCCTTTTGGCCCCGGGCGCCGCCAGCGTGCCTAGCGCTTACGGATACCCCAGACCAGGGCTCCGACGCCGGCCATGGCGATGACAAATGCCATAAGTAGAGCGGCAGCCTGCTGGTCGCCTGTGGTGGGCAGGAAACCCTTGACCGTCTTGACGATGTTCGTCACGGTCTTAGGCGTGCCGGGATCGGGCGTCGGCACGGGCGTCTCGGGCTTCTTGTACGTGTTGTTGAACACGATACCCTCGACGCTCTTGTCGCCCTTGGTAAAGGCGACGTTCGCCTTGAGGTTGCCCTCGCCGTCATCGACCACGTTGACGGTCACGGTAAAGACGGACTTGTCGTAGGTCATACCGACCTCGTCGCCCTTGACCTCGCTGATGGTGTAGGCGTGCGTACCGGGCTCGTCGTACTCAAACTTGTCAAAGTTGATCTTGCCGTCGGCATCGTTGGTAACCGTAGACTCGATGTCCTCGCCAACGAGCTTAAAGCTAAACTCGTCCTTCTTGAGTTCGCGTCCCTCGAGCACCTTGATAGCGCCGATGGAAACCTGCGTAGGCATGGCGTGATACTTGTTGGTAAAGCCAGCCGACTCGGTGGTTCCCTCGAGCTTGTGCGTCGCGGTCAGCGTGCCGTCGCCGTTGTCGGAGACGGTGGTCACGACGGTGTAGGTCGTGCCGTCATAGGTGACGCCCTTGTACAGGCCGAGCGCGTTGGGGCAAGCCTCGCGCAGCGTGTACGTGTGCGTGCCGGGTGCCTCGTAGCGAATCGGGCTCAGCGTCACGGTGCCGTTAGCGTCGTTGGTGCCGTTAGCGACAACCACGTCGTCCTCGAGCAGCTCAAACGTGAACTCGCCTGCTGCAAGGTCGCGTCCAGTCAGGCGCTTGACTGTCTTGACCTGATCGGTCACGGACGAATCGGTAGGTGCCACGCCGTAGGTGTTGGTAAATGTGAAGGCAGCACCGTCGTCGCCTTCGCGCTTGACGCTCAGATGCCCGGCACCGTCGTCAGACACGGTGTAGGAAACCTTGCGCGTGGCGTTGGTGTCATTGGTCACGCCAGGGGCACTACCGGACTCGGTCACCGTGTAAGTAAAGGTGTGCGAGCGCGGAGCGGTGGGGGCTGCGGGCTCGGGCTCGTCGGCGTTGGCATCGGTGTCGGCCTCTTCAGCCTCTGCCTCGTCGGCCTCTGCCTCGTCGGCCTCGGCTTCGTCAGCTTCGTCTGCCTCGGCCTTATCGGTCGCATCGTCCGTCACGCCCAGAGCGCGGCTGAGGTCCTCGAGCGTAAAGTGGATCTTGCCAAAGTCCACGTTGCCAGCCGCGTCGTTGGCTGTGGTCGTGCGCTCGGGCATCGGGGCACCAGCCTCGTCGGCGGTCACGGTAAAGGTGAACTTGCCCGTGATGTCAGCCGGGGTCAGGCCCTCGGCAGCTTGGAGCTTCTTAGTGCCGGTGAGCGCGGCATCGACGGCTTCGGCGCCGTAGACGTTCTCGAACAAGGGCTCGACGCCGCCGTAGTCGACCGTTGCCGTCAGGGTACCGTCACCGTTGTCGACGACGATAACCTTAAAGCCAAAGCTCCACGTTGTAGCGGAAACGCCATTCGGCAGCCCGAATAAATCTTCGTAGGCCGTGTAGTTAATGGTCCAGGCAAGCTTACCGTCCTTATCGGTACGATAAGCAAGCCCAGCAGCCTCAAGATTAGCAAGCATCTTAGTGTCGTAGTGCAGCGTATCAAAGCTCACGTGCCCGCCGATATTGGGCTTGAGGTTTTCGTATGCCACAAGCTCACCCTGATAGGCGATGCCGAACCAGAACTCGCCGTCGGCCATCGGGCGGCCGGTCAGAGTCTTGGTGGCAACGACCTGAGCGGCGGTGCCGCCAGGCGTGTTGGTCGTAGCGCTGTAACTGTTGTGGAACGGCACCAGGGCCTTCTCGACCTTGTTCTCGCCACTCTTGTGGACCGTCTCATGCGTGCCCTCGGGACCGCCGGAAACGGTCGTCGTAGCAGTGAGCGTGCCGGCGGTGTCGTCGGCGATGGCGATCGTCACCGTACGCACGGCGTCGTCGTAGGTGTAACCGGGCTGGCCGTCGTTCTTCTCGGCCACGGTGTACGTAAAGGTCTTGCCGGCGTCAGCCTGCGTAAATATAACCTCATGACCAGCCAGAATGTCGATCAGTCCGACCGTTGCCTCTGCCGCTGCGGGGGACTTGAAGCTATTAGCCCCGGGCAGCAGACCGAGCGCGCGAGCCGAAGCGTCGTCAGCAGGTGTCACGGTAAAGGTGAACTGACCCTCGGTCATGGGGCGGCCATCCAGATACTTGCTGAGCCACAGACCGCCGGCAGCGGTGTAGTTAAGCTCAGTGCGGTACGTGTTGGTAAAGCGTCCGTTTTCCTTCTTGGTGACGTTGGCGGTCAGGCTGCCATCGCCGTTCTCGGTCACGGTCACTTCGGCGGTTGCGACATGCGCGTCATACGTCATGCCGACCGTGCTGCCCGCGTTCTCGCGAATCTCGTACTTATAGGTTCCGGCGGCAGCGTAGTGAATCTCGCCGAACTTGATGGCGGCAATGCCGTCCTTCGCGTCCTTCTTGCTCACGGTTACGGTTGCGGGATCGGGCAGTGGGGCGTCTTCGGGGGCGGTGATGGTAAAGCTGAACTCGTCCCCATCCGTCCAGTCGCGGCCGCTGATGACCTTGCTCAGGTCAAAGTCGAGGTCTGCATCGGTCGGGGTCACGCTGTAAGTGTTCTCGAAGGTCGCAGGCGTGGCGCTCTTCAGCTCGTGCGTAGCGCTGAGGGTACCGTCACCGTTGTCGGTAATGGTGGTCTCGATGGTGTACTTGGCGTCGCTGTACGTGATGCCCTTGCTGGTGGTTCCGCCGTTGACCTCGCGCAGCGTGTAGGGGTACTTGCCGGGCTTGGCGTACTTCACGGCGCCCATCGTGATGTTGCCGCTGGCGTCGTTGGTGCCGGTGGCGACGACCTTGTCGCCCTCGACGAGCTCGAAGGAGAACTCGCCGGCAGCAAGCTCGCGTCCGGTCAGGACCTTATTCGCGGTGATCTGGTCGGTGACGCTGAACTCGTCAGGATTCGGCTTGTAGCTGTTGTTGAACTTCGCCTCGTCGGCTCCATTCAGGACATGCTTCGCCTCGAGCGTGCCGTCGCCCTTGTCGGTGATGGTCGTCTCAATGGTGTAGGTCTTGCCGTCGTAGGTGATGCCGTTGTTGGCGTCGCCCGGGACCTCGCACAGCGTGTAGGTATGCTTGCCGGCAGCGGTGTACTCGATGGGGCTCATCTTGATCTTGCCGCGGTCGTCATTCTTGCCGGTGGCGACAACATCGTTGCCCTCGACGAGCTCGAAGGAGAACTCGCCTTCCTTGAGATCGCGCCCGGTCAGGACCTTGGTCGCCGTGATCTGATCAGTAACACTGAAGCTCTTGGGGGTTACGGTGTAGGCGTTCTCGAAGGTCGCCTTGTCAACATTCTGCAGCTTGTGCTCCACGCTGAGGGTGCCATCGTTGTTATCCTTGACGGTGGTCACAATAGTGTACTCAGCGGTGCTGTAAGTAATGCCGTTTTCGGTGGTGCCGGCCTTGGTCTCGCGCAGTATGTAGGTGTGCTCGCCAGCCGCAGTGTAGGTGACGGGATCCATTACGATCTTGCCGTCGGCATTGTTGGTACCGGTGGCGACCACGTTATTGCCCTCGACGAGCTCGAAACGGAAATCGCCAGCCTTGAGGTCGCGCCCGTCCAGGACCTTGTCCGCGGTGATCAGGTCGGTGACGCTGGAGCTCTTGGGGGTCACGTTGTAGGAGTTCTTGAACTCGGCAACCTTGACGTCCTTCAGAACATGCGTGGCGCTGAGCGTACCGTCGCCGTTGTCCGTGATGGTGGTCTCGATGGTGTACTTGGCGTCACTGTAGGTGATGCCCTTGCTGGTGGTTCCGCCCTTGACCTCGCGCAGCGTATAGGCGTGCGTTCCGGCCTTGGTGTACTCGATGGGGCTCATCGTGATCTTGCCATCGGCGGCGTTCTTGCCGGTGGCAACGACCTTGACGTCCTTGCCCTCGCCCTCGACGAGCTCGAAGGAGAACTCGCCCTCAGCCATGTCGCGGCCGGTCAGGACCTTGGTCGCGGTAATCCGATCCTCGACAGGCTTCACGTTATAGGCATTGGTGAACGTAAATGCCACATCGCCGTCTGGCTTGTGGGATACGCTCAAATTACCCTTGCCGTCATCGGTCACGGTGTAGGAAACCTTGCGCGTGGCGTTGGCGTCGTTGGTCACGCCAGCGACCTCGCCGGACTCAGTCACGGTGTAGGTAAAGGTGTGCTCGCGCTTCTCGGGCTTCTCGCCCAGA